>JAJZDL010000137.1 GCA_021851465.1 Acidobacteriota bacterium | reverse complement strand
CTGTTGGCAGTCCGAACCAGAGGTCTGCTCTTCGATATGGACGGCGTACTCATCAGCTCCACCGGCTCGGTGGTGCGCTGCTGGCAGAGGTGGTGCAAGTTGTACGGCGTACCCAATGCGGAGCAGTTTCAGGTTCCGCACGGCATCCGAGCGGTGGACATTGTGCGACTTTTGAAGCCGGAGCTCGACGAGGCCCAGGTGGCAGAGGGGCTGCATGTTATCGAGGAGATGGAGATTGGAGACACGACCGACCTGGCCGTTCTGCCGGGGGTAAAGGCGTTGCTGGCGCGGCTTCCGCCGGAGCGTTGGGCGGTGGTCTCCTCGGCGACACGGCGGCTCCTGATTGGGCGGCTGGAGGCTGCCGGGCTGCCAGTACCGGCGCGCTTCATCAGCGGCGACATGGTGGTCCATGGCAAGCCCGACCCGGAGCCGTACCGGCGCGGTGCAGAGCTGCTCGGCTTTACGCCCGCCGAGTGCATCGTCGTCGAGGACGCGCCCTCCGGCGTTGGCGCAGGCGTGGCCGCAGGTTGCCGCGTGCTCGGTGTGTTGGGGACGCATCCGGCGGAGGAGCTGCGCGCGGCAACGTGGCTGGCGCGATCGCTTGAAGCGATCGAGGTGACGCCGGAGGCGGACGGTCTGGGGCTGCGGTTTACGCCGGTGGCCTGAACGCAAACCGGCGCAGCGAAGCAGCGGGAGTTCGCGATGGCAGAGCAGGCGCTACGCCCAGCCGCAGATCTCCGTGCGCCCGCAACCGACGAACCGCACTCTCGCCGATGCCGCAAGAGATGCCTCGATCGCAGCCAGACTCAACTTCTCCGCTCCAGGCGCACCGATCGTACATCTTCAGCTTGCCCGCGCAGACGCCTTCAGGCTCGTCTTGCGTTGGACAAGAATCGTCCACGCCTCGGGCAGGCGTCGTATGCGGTCGATGCATTGCGGTTTCAGCCGCCAAGGTCTTGCGTCGCGCTGCCTGTCATACAGCACCGCCTCGATGTCCTCTGTTGACCGATCGGTTACGGAACCTGCCTGGTCACTTACTGTGGATCTACAGTTGATGTAGGGTAAGAGTTGCTCTGGTGCCTCCGCACCTCCAAAATTAAACGATGCGCTCAATAGCCCTCGTGGCCACTGCGATGGCGTTGGTCTGCCTGCAGCTTTGCACCGTGCCGCTGCTGGCCAGGCCCACGCGGTCGCTTGCCCATCCCGCTGTCGGCAGGCTGGTCGCGGCGCGGCCCAGCCAGCGTGCCGCACGCGGACGGGCCGCACATGCGCGTCTGGGTGCGCCTAGTACGCGGAAGCGCACCGCCACCACAGCGACCGGGGATCGGTTGCGCGACAGCCGAAACGCAGCCGGGCCTTCTCGCTACGGGAGCGCAACGGCACAGCGCAGCCAAGCAGATCCACACATAGCCGACAGCTACGCCCGCCATGTCGCATCGCGCGACCGGCCGAACAGCAGCTCCGTTGCGAGACGGCAGCGCTCGCTGGCCGCACGGGCCGCCATCGACGCCGCGGATAACGGCGTTCGCGCAGCGCAGACAACCCGCGGATCCCGGATAAAGGGTCTCCCTGCATCGCTTGCTCCGCCCGCTACACCCTCTGCCCTGGCCCAGTTGCACACTGTCGATGCACAGCATCTTTCGGGCGACGGCACCGCAGCCGACGACGAGCGGGATCCTGGCACCGCAACCACACTCGCCAGCGTTGGCAGTACCCTGCCCCCCGCGACCGAAGCGCGCCCGTTGCCTTCCATTGCAGAGGAGGCGGCTGCACCCGTTCTACTGCCAGCGCTGCGCGTCTCAGCGCTCTACGACAGCCGTGGCCACCTCATCCTTCCGCCTCCGCTCTACGGCTCACACGAGATCCTCCTCCACCAGAACCGGATGGCCGACCGTGACGGACTCGCCCGCGTACGCGACGACGCCGACCTGCTGGACCTGCGCCACCTGCACCAGCTCGTCCCGCTGCCGGCAGGCGAGGCCCTGCGCGTGGACGACCGCCTGCCGCAGGACCGCCGCTACGCGCGTCCCTGGACCGCGGTCTTCCTCGCCGTCCTCGCCCGCGACTTCTACGCCAACTTCCACCAGCCTCTACAGGTCAACTCCGCTGTGCGCACCGTCGACTTCCAGCAGCGCCTTGAACACAGCAATGCCAACGCTGCGCCCTCCTTCGGAGACACGGCCTCGCCGCACCTCACCGGCCAGGCCGTCGACATCGCCAAGCACGGACTCTCCATCACCCAGATCGCCTGGATGCGCACCTACCTCCAGCCACTCATCGGCCAGGGCAAGATCGATGTTGAGGAGGAGTTCCAGCAGGCATGCTTCCACATCAGCGTCTACCGCAGCTACGCCCCCGAGACGCCATCCCGCGTCACCCTCGCCGCCGCCCGCTAACGCGCACGCACATCCTGTGCCCACTCATCGCCTCGCATGTGTGCCAACGGGCCAATCTCCATGACGATTGCGGAAACGCGCGCCCTTGCAACAAATTCTTAGGGACTTGTTGAAAAACTCTTTTGGGCACTTACACCAGAGCAGAATGAGCAACCTGCGATGCATCCCGATGGCAGATTGGCGCGTTGTAGGCAATTTCTGTGCGAAGTTAATCTGAACCAAAGCGCCCTTACGGCCTCGTGTAATCGTTTTTCAACAAGTTCTTAGGGGTCTTCCGTATCCCCTTCTCGAAGATCGATATGCACGTTGCCTATGGCAATTTACATGCGTTGGCTCGCCGCAATGCAACGCGTGCCCTACAGGGGACGTGCGGTTGCGCTACTATTCTGTTGCGCAACGATTGCGCGAGGAGATGCGATGAGGAGTGCGGTGGAAGTCGGATTGACAGCGGCATTGGCGGTGGGAATGACAGTGCAGTGCGCGGCGGCACAGGGCACGGCAACTTCCCCAGGGAAGCTCTGCGATGCGCGAACGTACGGTGCCAAGGCAGACGGAACGACCAAGGACACCAAGGCAATTCAGGCAGCGGTGGAGGCCTGCGCGAGCGCGGGCGGAGGAACGGTGGTGCTGAGCGGCGGAACGTTTCTCAGCGGGCCTGTGCTGCTGAAGAGCAACATCACGTTGGAGATCGAGAAGGGCGCGGTGCTGCTGGGATCGCCCGACCGCGCGGATTACCCGGCAGTGACCTTTGCGCGCAACCAGACTGTGCAACCGCTGGTCAGTGCCGTGAATGCGGAGAATGTGGCGATTGCGGGCGAGGGCACGATCGACGGCAACGGCAAGGTGTGGTGGGACTATGTGAAAGGAGCGAAGAACGGCGGCGTGCTGGGCAACGACCATCCGCGGCCGATGGGCGTGGTCTTCGACCATACCAGGCATGTGCGCATGGAAGGAATCACCGTGCAGAACTCCGGCTTCTGGCAGATCGTGCCGTACTATGCGGACGATGTGACCATCCGCAACGTGCGCATTCTTGCACCCAAATCGCCCAACACGGATGCGATCGATCCGTTCAGCTCCAGCAATGTCGTGATCGACCATGTGTTTTCAAGCGTTGGCGACGACAATATAGCGATCAAGAGTGGGGCGATCAACTCGCCTGGGCCGGACGCGCCGAGCAGGAACATCACAATCACGGACTGCACCTTTGAGAATGGGCACGGGCTTTCGATCGGCAGCGAGATTGCGGGCGGTGTGCAGAATGTCCGCGCGGAGCGAATCCACTTCAAGGGGACGGACCAAGGCATCCGCATCAAGTCGGCGCGCGACCGCGGCAACGACGTGTCGAACATTTCGTTCGAGGACATCACCATGGAGGATGTGAAGACGGCGATCCTGGTTACCGAGTATTATCCGCACGCCGCGCCGCAGGGGGATGTTCCAGCCGAGCCGGTGGGACGGCTGACGCCGAAGTTCCACAACATCGCGATCGAGAATGTGACGGCGACGGGGAGCAACTCAGCGGGGACAATTGTCGGCCTGCCGGAGTCGCCGGTGACCGGGCTGACGATGAAGAACGTGCAGATCGCGGCGAAGACCGGGATGTCGATTGCGTATGCCACGGTGACGCTGGACAATGTGACGGTTACTCCCACGGCGGACGAGAAGAGCGCGCCGACGGCGAAGGTCACGGAGATGAAGTAAGCATTTCCTCTCGAACAAGCCGCCTGCTGCAATCGACAGCGCTGAACTTTCCCGAAGCGGTTTTGCGCGCGGTACTTCCGGCATATTACCTGCGGCCAATCGAACGCATTCATTGCCTCAATCCACGACACAGATGTGCAGGAACACAACAAGGACACGCCTGCCGCCGCCCCCTGACGAAGGAAAGGGAGACGGCGGAGGCGTGCTATGGCATCGCGATGGAGAGTGCTGGTTGCGTGCGCCGTTGCCTTGAGCTTCGCGCTCTCTGGGGTTGAATGCGCGGTTGCGCAGGGGCCTGCGCAGGACGCCCTTCCGCAGACCACGACCGACGCTCTCCATGCAATGGCGCAGATGGCGGGCGCGATCTTTACGGGGCAGGTGGTTGCGGTGCGCCGGTTGGCCGCAGAAAACGGCGCGACCGGCGTGGTGGAGATTGCGTTTGCGGTGGAGGATGCGGTCCGCGGCGTGAGCGGCAGCATATACACAGTGCGCGAGTGGGCCGGGCTGTGGCCGGCTGGCGACCAGCCGTTCTGCGTGGGCCAGCGGTATCTGATGCTGCTCCATGCGCCCAGCGCGGCAGGGCTGAGTTCGCCGGTGGGCGGGATGGACGGTGCGATCCCGATCCGCGGCGGCGTGGCGGCGGGGCCGCAGACGGCGCTGGCCAGCGAGACCGTGGCGAGTGGGGCGGCGATTGCAGGGACGAGCGCACAGGCCGCTGCACCGGTCGATGGCCGCGTCGTGGATCTGCGCTGGGTGGCGACGCGAGTGGTGCAGCCGCTGTCGTACCGCACCGGGCCGGTGACGCATCCGATCGGGCGACCGATCTCCGTACATGCGGACGCTGTGAATGCCGACGCGATGAATGCGGTGACGCCGCAACCTGCATCCGGTGCGGGCGCGCGCGGTACTGGAGCTTCCAGTCTTGCAGGCGCGGCGGATGGCCCGGTTGCGGCAGCGGCTGCCGACTCGCAGAGCAGGCCGTACACGGCAGTGCTGGAGATGCTGCGAAGTTGGGAGAAGATCGCCAATGACGCGCGCTGACGCGGGCAGCGGGCAAAGAGGCGCCCCCCGGATGCTGGCCGGTGCCGCGCTGCGCTTGCTGATCGCACAGTGGCTGCCGATTGTGCGCAGGCTACTGATGGCGGTTGTGCTGTTGCTGAGTGGGGCCGTGGCGCAGGCCGCCGAGCCGCGCTGGGTGACCGGGCCGCCGTACTTCGACGGCACGGGCAGCGGCATTCCGGTGGTGTGGTACACAACCAACCCGCTCTACTTCACCGATCCCGGAGACCTGAGCCCGTATGTGAACAACGCCGCCGCCAACGCACTGGTGGCGGTAGCGGCCGGCGTGTGGAACGTGCCGACCTCGTCCATGACGATCGCCTACGGCGGCGCGCTGGCCGAGCATGTGAGCGGCGCAAACTCCTGCCTCAGCAGCAGCGGTCCGGTCTTGCCAGAGGACGTGCAGGTCGCAAACTACGCGGCCATACAGATTGCGGTGATCTACGACAGCGACGGCTCGGTGACGGACATGCTGTTGGGCGGCGGCGCGAGCAGTCCGGCGGAGTGCCGCCAGAATGGGGTAACGGAGAGCGTGGACTCGATCACTCCGTCGGGGACGATTCAGCACGCCATCCTGATACTGAACGGGCGCTGCACCGGCCCCGCGCCTGAACAGCAGTTGCAGATGCAGTACCAACTGGAGCGCGCATTCGGGCGCGTGCTTGGGTTGGGCTGGTCGCAAACCAACGACACCGTCTTTACTAGCAACCCGCCGGCGACGCCCGACCAGGCGCTGCACTGGCCAATCATGCATCCGATCGATATTGTGTGCGGACTGTACACCTACCGGTGCCTGCCGCAGCCGTTCACGCTGCGCGACGACGATGTAGCGGCCATCTCCGGGCTCTATCGGTTTATGACGACCATCTATCCAGGGCTGCCTCCGCCCGCGCCAGGCAAGATCTGGACCTACACGCAGGCCAGCATGGTGAACGGCACGCTGAGCTTTCCGACTGGCCAGGGGATGCAGGGGGTGAATATCGAGTTGCAGCGCCAGCAGGGCGGCGTGTCCGTGCCCGAGGCGTGGGACGATGTCTCCACCTAACGGGATACCTGTTCCAATGGAATGCCGGGAACCCGGTGACTGGGCCCAGCACGGGAATCGCTGAGAGCCTGGGTACGACCAACCTCCAAATGGAGGGGTATTACTACTTTGCCTGGGTCCCGGACATCGATCCAGAGACCGCGCAGAACGGAGGGATATTTATCATTCTGAACACGGAGGCAATCAACCCGCTGTATATCGGGGCGTACTCCGTGGGGCCCTACACGACAGGCAGCGTCGAGCCATCGGGATCGCCGATGAGCGCAATGCAGGACCAGTATCCCACTGCACCCAGTTGGATCATTTGGACCACGTTGCTGACTTCATTCCCGCCGAATAACGCGGCCAGCAACTGCGATACGAGCGGCGATGGCGTGGAATCCGCGCCGCAGCCCGTTGCGGCGGGCGGATGGTGGATCGACGTGCTCTGCGCGCATGGCCACACCGCGTGGTCGAGCTTCAACGCGCAGGCGGGGCGCACGGCGACGATCGAGGTGACGGCGCTCGACAAGAACGGGCTGGCCACCATCGCAAAGGCGATGCCGCTGATCGGAGCGTGGGCCGCGACCGACCCAACGGGTACGCTGCCCACGGTCGCGGCAACCCCATCGGCGTTCAACACCATCGCGCTGGGAATGACGGCGGCCAACGTGGCGACAACACAGGCGGAGGGCCTGCGCTTCGTCATCGCGGACGCGCGCGGCGACGGCCGCCCGGACTTTACATATCAGGCGCGAGTGCTTTATGCGGATTCGATACAGCCAGCGGCAACCAGCGTCAACGGTGGCCAGATCACAATCAACGGGATGGGATTTCGCGCGGGCAACGAAGTGACGGTGAACGGCGTTGTGGCCACTGTGTCGAGCTGGTCGCCGACGACGATCGTTGCGGTGGCCCCGCCGGAGAGCGCATTTACGGCCAATCCCACGGGGCCGGTCGATGTCGCTGTGGTCGATCTCTCCACTGGGGGATCGACGGTAATGTCGGGCGCACTGAGCTATGGCGGCGTTGCGCCGGATGAAATGGCGCTGGTCTCCGCACCATCGGGGACGGTCGCGGTGGGGACGGCGGCAGCCACGCCATTCGCAGTGCGCGTGTTGCTGGGCGATGGCGTAACGCCGTGCGTGGGCGTGCCCGTTACATTTTCCTCTAGCCTGGACAGCGTGCAATTCGGTGCTTGTTCGGCGGTTTCCTGCGTAGTGCTGACGGATGCGACCGGCCTGGCCTCGACGACAGTGACGCCATCTGCCTTCGGAACCGTGACGGTGCAGGCCGCGGCGGTAGGCGCGACCCTGGCGGCGACCTTCAACGCGGTTGCGCGCAGCGTGACGATGGCCCAGCCCGAAGAACATATTGCCGCAGGCGCAACAGTACAGTGGAATCCGCAAGTGAGCGTAGCGCAGAATGGCGCGGCGGCGGCAGGCACGACGGTGGCATGGACGGCCTCGGGCGGCATGACGGTCGCCCCCGCATCGAGCCTGGTCGACGCACAGGGCTTGGCGCAGGCTGCGGCGGTTGCGGGGCCACTGGCGGCGGGCGTACAGGCGACGG
>JAJZDL010000136.1 GCA_021851465.1 Acidobacteriota bacterium | reverse complement strand
ATCGACGTAGAGTATGCGCCGTATGACGTGGGCGTGATGGGAGAGTTCGACGTACAGATACTGACCGAGTTGTTTGGCGGGAAGGAAGTTGCTGCGCAACTGACTCCGCAGTGGAACGGTGGCATCTACTATGCGGCGCAGAAGCGGTCGGCGACTACGACTGAGGAGAAGGACTCAACCGCTTCGATTGGCCTGCTCTATTACTCGAAATGGAAGAGCGAGGATGCGGCACGGTTATTTATGCGCGTCTACGCCGACGAGCTGCCGCGAAAGTACGCGGAGTTGGCGCGGCGTCCAAAGGACGAGACGGACGCGAGCGAGCAGGTCTACTCGACTGAGGAAGGCGACGTACTGCTGTCGGTTTCGGGCACGGGCGTCTTTGTGAGCGAAGGCTTTCCGTTGGAGCTTGCGCGCAGGCTGTGCGACCGTATAGCGAGCGTGCAATCGGATGCACCGCTGGAAGTGGTTACGAATGGCAGCAGTGGACTAATGCGGGTTGGCGCATCGGATCCAGCTATGTCGCTGGTGCAGATTTTTTCATTGGCTGGAACGATGAAGGCTGCGATGGCCCCGGAGAGATTGACGAAGCTCGACACAACGGGACGATATACTTTGAACTGGAAGTAGCGAAGACTATTTGGCAAGTGCGCACGATTGCCTCGCTGCGATGCAGTAGTGAATGTGATGGGTTGGCGCGCGTGGCGCGGACAGAAAGGGACGAGCAGAGTGCAGACGGCGGAGATAGGCATTATCGGAGGCAGCGGACTGTACTCCATGCCTGGGATTACAGGTGTGCGCGAGCATGTGGTGGAGACGCCGTTCGGCGAGCCATCGGACGCATTTCTGTTGGGCGAATTGGAGGGGCGCAAGGTGGCGTTCCTAGCGCGGCACGGGCGTGGGCACAGGATACTGCCCAGCGAGTTGAACTTCCGAGCCAACATCTATGCAATGAAGAAACTGGGCGTGGAACGGATACTCTCCGTGTCGGCGGTGGGATCACTGAAAGAAGAACACAAGCCGACCGACTTTGTGATTGCAGACCAGTTCATCGACCGGACATTTGCTCGAGTGGCGACGTTCTTTGGAGACGGAATAGTGGCGCATGTGGGCTTCGGCGATCCTGTCTGCGCGACGGTGTGTTCGGCCATCGAACGGGCCTGCGCGGAGGTTTGTGTGGTGGGCAAGCGTGGCGGGACGTATGTGTGCATGGAGGGGCCGCAGTTCTCCACACGCGCAGAGTCCAACCTGTACCGGAGCTGGGGAGCGGACGTGATCGGTATGACCAACCTGCAGGAGGCGAAGCTGGCTCGTGAGGCGGAGATATGCTACGCCACGATGGCGATGGTGACAGACTACGACTGCTGGCGCGCCGGCCACGACGACGTGACCGTCGAGCAGATCGTCGCGGTGCTGCACAAGAACGCGGAAAATGCGGCGAAGGTGGTGCGCGCGGCGGTGGCAAGGATGCCGCGAGAGAGGGACTGCGGGTGTGCCAGAGCGTTGCAATTTGCCGTTCTGACCGACCGCGCGTCGATCCCGCAGTCAGTTCGGGAGAGGCTGGAGCTGCTTCTGGGAAAGTATTTATAAACTACATATAAGTCTATGCAGATACGTCTCGCTAAATCGTTGCGCAGTTCGTCGCGGATATAGATCGAATTTTAAAACGAAGTTACAGACGGATCATTGAAGGTGGCAATATGGCGATTTTAGTGGTTGGATCGGTGGCGTTCGACAGTATTGAGACGCCACATGGCAAGGTGGACCATTGTCTGGGCGGTGCCGCAACGCACTTTGCGCTGGCCGCGAGCTACTTCACCGATGTGCGCGTCATTGCAGTGGTGGGCGAAGACTTTCTCCCCGAGCATGAGGCCGTGTTCGCAAAGCGTGGCATTGATACCAGAGGCATCGAACGAGCGCCGGGGCTGAGCTTCCACTGGACTGGAGCGTATGCCGGAACGATGAACGAGGCGGAGACGCTGGGCACGGACCTGAATGTCTTCGAGAAATTCGAGCCGAAGATCCCCGGCGCCTACACGGACAGCGAGTATTTATTCCTGGCGAACATCGACCCTGTGTTGCAGGCGCGCGTGCGCAGCCAGATGCCACGGGCGCGCATGGTGTGCGGGGACACAATGAACTACTGGATCAGCGCCCATGGGGAGAGCCTGGCGAAGGTGCTGCGCGACCTGGACGTGCTGTTGATCAACGACGGTGAGGCGCGGATGCTCTCGGGCGAACAGAACGCAGTGCGCGCGGCGGAACGAGTGCTGGCGATGGGGCCGAAGTCGTTGGTGATGAAGCATGGCGAGTATGGGGCGACGGGCTTTTTCAGCGAGCGTTCGTTTGCGGGTGCGAGCGTACCGAAGCCGTTTCGTGCGCCAGCGATGCCGCTTTCCGAGGTGGTCGATCCGACGGGCGCTGGCGATTCGTTTGCCGGTGGCTTCTATGGCTACATCGCGTCGCAGCCGGAGTTGACCCCGGCAGTCTTTCGGAGAGCGATGTTCTATGGCGGCGTGATGGGGTCGTTGGCGTGCGAACGCTTCGGCACAGAGCGATTGCAGAAGGCAACGCGCGCGGAGATTGACGCGCGGTTCGAGGTCTTCCGGGAGATATCGCACCTTGACTGAATTGCGGCTCAATGCGGAACGGACTAGCTGGGAATGGGCCAAGTCGGGGCGAACGAAGCGAACACCGCGCGAGGCCAGCATCGTCGGGCGCAGACGGACGAGTTCGGGCGTAACCGAGCCGGTCTACGATCCGGGCCAGGTGCGCCCGGCAACGCGTGAAGAGACGGTCCCGGTGCTGATGGGCGCGCTGCTGCTCGGGTTGATGGCGCTGATCGTGTGCTTCACGCAGGGCTACGTTCTGCTGTATGGCGATGCGGTGGCGCACCTAGGGATCGCACGTCGGATACTGGACACGCGCAATCCGGGTCTGGTGCAACTGGGCGGTGTATGGCTACCGCTGCCGCACCTGTTGATGCTGCCGTTTGTGCAGAAGATGCAGTGGTGGCAGAGCGGGCTTGCGGGCGCGTGGCCTTCGCTGGCGTGTTACGTTTTTGGCGTTGCAGGCTTCTATCGGCTCTGCCGTCGGATGCTGGTGCCGCGCTGGGCGCTGCTGGCGACTGTATTCTATGCGCTGAATCCGAACCTGCTGTACCTGGCGACGACGGCGATGACGGAGCCGCTGTTCCTGGCGCTGCTGGTGTGGATGACGCTGCTGACGGTGGAGTGCGTAGAGGCAATCCAGGCGGCAGAGCGAAAGCTCGCGGCACGGCGGATGGTTTGGATTGGCGTGCTGATCTTTGCAGCGGTGTTTACGCGCTACGACGGATGGGTTCTGGGCGCGGCGGCGTGGTGCATAGTGGCGTGGCAGTTTAGTCGCGCAGACGGGTTGCGGCGAAGCCTTGCACCGGCGTTTGCGGTGTTTACGCTGCTTGCGTTGGCCGGGCCGTTGCTGTGGCTTGGCTACAACCAGCACTTCTACCACGATCCGCTGGACTTTATGCGCGGGCCATACTCGGCCTCGGCAATCGAGCAACGGACCTCGCCGCCGGGCTCGCGGCACTATCGCGGATGGCACAGCCCGTGGTGGGCGCTGCTGTTCTACACGCGCACGGCGCAGGTGGATGCGGCGGCGTGGGAGACAGGCTTTGCCGTGATGGCGGCGGCGCTTGCCGGTGCGTGGATCGCTGTGCGGCAGAGGGTTGCGCGCACGCCGCTGCTGCTTTGGGTCCCGCTGGGGTTCTACATATACGCAATGGCGTATGGATCGGTACCGATTTTTATTCCGCAGCTCTATCCGCACTCGTACTACAACTCGCGCTACGGGATGGAACTGTTGCCCGCGCTGGCTCTGTTTGCGTGCCTGGCGGCAGCGGGGATGGAGCGCAGGCTGGCGCGCGGGCGTATTGCCGCCGTTTCACCCAGAACCGGTGCGAGTACTACAGTACGGCCACTTTACCTGGCAGCGTTGGCGTTGGTGCTCGCCAATCCAGTGGCGATGATTTATGGCGCATCGGTTGCACAGTGGTGCGTTTCGCATCTGCGCCGCCGGCCATCGACGGTTCTGGTGCGCTACGCGCCTCCGCTGGTGCTGAATGAGGCACTGGTGAACTCGACGACGCGCGTTCCGTTCGAGCGGAACCTGGCGACCGTGCTGGAGGAGCTTCCGCCTGGCGCGCCGATTCTAATGCAGGAGTCGGATCATATCGGTGCGTTGCAGGACGCTGGGATTGCACTGCGGCAGACGATCAATGAGAGCGATTACGACAGTTGGCACGCGGCGTTGCAGGCACCGGCGGAGCACGCGGAGTATGTCGTTGCCTTCGACGGAGACACGGTCGCGAAGGCAGTGGAGCAGCACCCGCAGGGCTTGCAGGAGATGACGATTCTGTGCGGAACGGGCCAGCCCTGCGCGCGCATCTATCAGTCGGACGGCTACACAGCATCTGGCGCGTTGACGGAGAGATAATGTTTGTATCGACCGGGTACAGCAGGCGGGATGGGCCTGTAGCCTCTGGCTAAATGTGAAGAGGCGCCCAGGCGGCTGTGAGGAGTTCTTTTGGTGCGTATAAGCGGGGTGCTACCATCGCAAGAAAGCTGAAAGACTGATTGCAGCGAAGAACAGATGCCAACGTTTGTAAACTTACCGATCCACTTCAGCACGATCGAGCAGGTTGTGTTCCTGCAGGGCACGACGACACGCCTGCTGATGGCGTGCGCGATGGGCGGCGCGATCGGGATGGAGCGCGAGTGGCGGCACAAGGCATCTGGGCTGCGCACCAACATGCTGCTGTGCATGGGGTGCGCTCTGTTTACGGTGCTCTCCGGGGTGCTGGCCGGGCCTGAGACAGCGGACAAGAGCCGGGTTGCGTCGAACATTGTGCAGGGGATTGGGTTTCTTGGCGCAGGGTTGATTCTGCACACGCGCAACCGGGTCCTTGGGTTGACCAGCGCAGCGACGATCTTCGTGGTGGCGGCGGTAGGGATGGCGTGCGGCTCAGGGCTGTATGTGGAGGCGGCGATCTCCACGGCGATCGTCTTTTTCGCGTTGCGGTTTATTGGACTGATGGAGGCGCGCTCGGGATGGAAGCATTACCCGATGTTGTATGAGGTGCGCGGCAGCGACCAAAAGACGCTATTCGAGTCGGTGCTGGCGGTGCTAGACCGTGAACGCCTGCGGCTGAACATCGTTGAGCGGGACACGGTGGGCGAGTTGCAGCGGGTGACGTTTACGCTCTCCGCGAGCCGGGCGCGGCATGAGCGGTTGCTGGCCGAGTTGGTGGCGAGCGCCGCGATGGACAGGGTCGTTTCGTATAGCGACGAAGAGGAGGACTGAGATCGAGACGACTGAATGGAAGGCGGTCCCGTTTGTGAAGGCACATGCGTGCGGCAACGACTTCCTGATTTTAGAGGAGGTGGTGGCGCAGGGAACCCATGCTGCGCTGGCGCGGCGGCTGTGCGCGCGCAACACGGGCATCGGCGCGGACGGGATCGAGTTTCTGGAACGGAGAGCGAACGGCGAGAATTTTCTGCGGCTGTTCAACTCGGATGGCAGCGAGGCGGAGCTCTCCGGCAATGGGACGCGGTGCGTGGCCGCGTGGCTGGCGCACAGCGAAGGACGCAACCGAGTTGCACTGGGCACCGAGGGCGGGGTGCGGATGTGCCGCGTGATCGAAGGGAATGGCCCGGTCTATCGAATTGAGAGCGAGATGGGCGTGCCGCGGGTTGCGGCGCGAACGATCGAGCTGCCCGGCATCGGCGCGGTGGCGGGGGCAGAGGTGAATGTGGGCAACCCACACTTCGTTCTGTTTGTGGAGCGCGAGGACTTCGGCGCGCATGGGCTGAGCTGGCAGGAGCTGGGCGCGAAGGCCAGCAGAAGCCCACTGTTTCCGCATGGGACGAATGTGGAGTTCGTAAAGCTGCATTCGGCGGAGGAGATTGCTTTCCGCATCTATGAGCGCGGGTGCGGGCCGACGACCTCTTCGGGGACTGGGACGTGCGCCGCTTCGGCGGCCGCGATGGTGCTGCGCGGGGCGGCGCGCGAGCTGACCGCGATTGCGGAGGGCGGCGCGCAGCAGACAAACTGGCCGGCGAACGACTCAGTTATGCGGCTGACTGGGCTGGCAGAGATTGTATGCACGGGGATGGCGTTCCCAGCGGGCCTGGCGGATTCGGACAAGACCGCAGAGGCGGGGAGATGAGCAGAGCGGAACGCACGCGCATGAAGCCCGCCGCGTTGCGGGCCGGCTCGACGCTGGCTGTTCTGTCGCCGGCGAGCACGCCACGGCGGGACGAGGTGCAGGCGGGGATGGAACGCCTGCAAGGGCTTGGCTACAAGACGCTGCGGATGGCGAATGCGCTGAAGCCCGGGCCGCTCTATTACGCAGGGACGGTGGAACAGCGGGCCGGCGACCTTCATGCTGCGTTCGCCGATCCGCAGGTGGATGGGATTGTGTGCACACGCGGCGGATGGGGATCGGCGGAGCTGCTGCCGCATCTGGACGCGGCGTTAGTGCGCGCGAACCCAAAGGCCTTTGTGGGCTACAGCGACCACACCTCGCTGCACCTGTGGCTGGAGCGCGAGGCCGGCCTGGTGAGTTTTTACGGGCCGATGGCGGCCTCGGACTTTGCGCGCGCGGATGGCTTCGACCGGGCGAGCTGGCTGCACGCGATTGGCGGCGACGCGCCGTGGTCGCTGACGGCGAGCGATGGGCTGCGCGTGCTGCGCGCGGGCGTTGCGGAAGGAACTCTGGCGGGCGGATGCCTGTCGCTGTACGCGGAGTCATTAGGCACGCCGTATGCCGCGCTGCCGGCAAGCGCGGAGGAGCCGCGAATTTTATTTTTAGAGGATGTTGGGGCCAAACCGTATCAGTGGGACAGGATGTTGCTGCATCTGCGTTACGCGGGGATGCTGGAGCATGTGAGTGGCATTGTCTTCGGCGACATGCGGCAGTGCGTTGCGGCGGAGGAAGAGGTTTGGCTGGAGGCGGCGGTGCTTCATGCGCTCGATGGCTTTGCGGGGCCGATTGCGATTGGGCTGAGATCGGGACATGTGGACGGCGGCAACGTTACGCTGCCGCTGGGCGTGCGCGTGCGGCTGGATTTAGGCGAAGAGGCGAACCCGCGCGTGGACTTCCTGGAAGCGGCGGTTGCGGTCTAGGCTTGAGAGGGAATGCAGACTTCAAAACACATCCATCTAATTGGAATTTGTGGGACGGCGATGGCGTCTCTTGCAGGGATGCTGCAGGCGAGCGGGCACCGCGTGACGGGCTCGGATGCGGCTGCGTATCCGCCGATGAGCGATGTGCTGGCGGGGCTGGGGATTGTGCTGCACCAGCCGTATGCGGAGGCGAACCTGGTGCCGCGGCCAGACCTGGCGATCGTCGGCAATGCGATCTCGCGGGGCAACGTCGAGCTGGAGGCCGTTCTGGATGCGCGCATTCCATTTACGTCGATGGCAGCGGTGCTGCACGACGAGTTTCTGGCGGGGCGCGAGCCGCTGGTGGTTGCGGGAACGCATGGCAAGACGACCACAACCAGCATTCTGGCGTGGATCTACGAGGTGGCTTCAAGGACGCAGGCGAAGTTTGCGCCATCGTTTTTGATTGGGGGCGTGGCGGAGAACTTTGGGACGAGCTTCATGGTGCGGGCTGCGGTCGAAGGCACACGGCAGCCGTTTATTCTCGAAGGCGATGAGTACGACACGGCGTTCTTCGACAAGGGGCCGAAGTTCCTGCACTACTTTCCCGACGCGGCGATCCTGACCCATGTGGAG
>JAJZDL010000135.1 GCA_021851465.1 Acidobacteriota bacterium | reverse complement strand
CATCATCTGCGACCACAAGATCGACGGCGGCGAATGGTTGGAGACGGCGCGGACGGCGCACAAGATCGGGCTGAGGTCGAACGCGACCATGCTGTACGGGCATGTGGAGAACGACGAAGACCGGGTGGACCACATGCTGCGGCTGCGCGCGTTGCAGGACGAGACGGGCGGCTTTCAGACATTCATTCCCCTGGCGTTTCATCCCGACAATACGGCGCTGGCGCACATTCCAAAGACGACGGGGATGATGGATCTGCGGCAGATTGCGGTGGGGCGGTTGCTGCTGGACAACTTTGCGCACATCAAGAGCTACTGGCAGATGGTGTCGCCGGAGATGGCGCAGATCTCGCTGCGCTTTGGGGCGGACGACATCGACGGCACGGTGATCGAGGAGAAGATCTACCACGATGCGGGTGCGACGACCCCGCAGGGGATGCGGCGAGCGGATTTAGTGCGACTGATTACCGAGGCTGGGCGCGTTCCGTTCGAGCGCGACACGCTGTACCGCGCAGTGACTCGTAGCGAGGACAGTTTTACCGTTGCGGTGTAACTTTTTACGATCGTTGCGACGAGCTTTTTCCCATGCGGTCCAGCTATGGTTGAGCTTGACGGGTGTGATCTGCGACACAACGACGACGAAGGCCGCTGTGTATAGTTACAATTGAACCTGGGGAGCGGTGTCGCATGACTTGGGGCAGAAAGAGCGCGATTCTGATGCTGGTGGCTGCGGTCTCCTGGATCGTGCTGCCGGCGTCTGCTTGTCTGCTTGGCACGCAGACTGCGGCGCGCCCCGCCTGCTGCCACGGGATGGCGCGCGAGTGCGGAGCGCCTGGGATGCAGATGAACGGTTCTTGCTGCCAGATGCACAGGCAAGATGCCGTCGTTGCTCCGGTCCTCACTTACAGCGCAGAGCGTTCGCAGAGACTGGCTCTTGCGTCGCGCCAGCTTGTACTGCATCCGGTCGCCTTCACAGGCGACCGATATGGCGCTTCTTTTGCAGCGCCGCCGCCGAAGTTGCCGCCGGGCGGCACATCTGTACTGCGAATCTAAAACCTCATTCTTCTCAGGCTGAATCGGGGAGTTTGTGCATCTTCGTGCGCCATTGCGCCGCGATGCGCGAGCGTTCCCTGGGTTGCGCGTTCCTTGGAGGGAAGAATGAAGATCCTCGTTTCTGCATTATGTGTGCTGGCGTTGTCTGCGCCTGTTTGTGTATCCCGTGCCCAGACGCCCGCGAAGGGCGATGGCCTGGAGGGGCTTGCCGCGTTGTTCGAGGACCACTCTCCGCCGGAGACCTCCGGCGCGGCGCTGACATTGGATGAGGCCGAGCGGATCGCGCTGGCGCGCAATCCAGAGATCGAGGTTGCCGTTCGGCGGGTCGCGGTCGCGGAGGCGCATGTTGCCGGGGCAGGCGCGCTCGACGATCCGTCGGCGATGTACCGCGGGTGGGCTGTTCCGCTCGAACAGCCGTGGGACTACAACCAGGCGCAGAACATGTTCAGCATCAGCCAGACGCTACCGGGGCGGGGCAAGCTGGCGCTGCGAACAAGCGTTGCCGAGTCCGATGTGGACGAGGCCAAGGCGGAGTTGGATGAGGCGCGCCTGGAGGTGCGGGTGCGCGTACACAAGGCCTTCGACGACCTGTTGCGAGCCAACGACGAGATGCGGATCCACGACCAGCATGTGGAGATCGCTCGGCAGGCGATTGAGGCGGCGCGCATCCAGTATGCGGTTGGCAAGGTGCCACAGCAGGACATTCTGAAGGCGAAGGTCGCGTTGACGGCGCTGGCGGAGCACATGATTCGCTTCGATCTGGATGGCGACCTTGCACGGGAGCGCCTGAATACGCTGCTTGGGCGCGACCCTGGGACGCCGCTGAGTGCGACGGGAGAGTATGCGGTGTTGGCTGCGCTGCCAGCGGCGCAGCAACTGGACGCGATCGCTCTGCGCGCGCGGCCCGATCTGACCGAAGCGCAGGAGGCCGCAGACCAAAGCCACAAGGAACAGGCGCTGGCCAAGAAGGCATACGTCCCGGACTTTACCGTCTCGGCAGGCTACACGCTGATGCCGCCCGGCTCTTATATGCGCAACAACTACATGGTGGAAGGGTCGATGAACCTGCCGTGGCTGAACCGTCGCAAGCACGACTCGGAGATTGCGGAGGCCACGGCCCATGCCACGGAGCAGGATGCCGCACTTGTTGCGCTGCGCAATGCAGCGTTCGGGCAGATTCAGGAGGCGCTCGTGGAGGCGCAGTCTGCGCAGCGGTTGGCGCGCATGTACCACGACGAACTGCGACCGCAGGCGGAGGCCACGCTGCAATCGAGCGTGATCGCCTATGAGAACGAGAAGACGGACTTTCTGGACCTTCTCGACAGCCAGATGACGGTCATCAATATCGACCTGGAGTGGCTACAGGCAGTCGCAGATTTCGACGCGCGGCTGGCAGACCTGGAACTTGCCACAGGCACTCCTCTTGGACAGTCCGATACAACAGCAATCGAGGTGAAACCATGAAGACGCGCACCTATCAAGTTGTCCTTGCGGCGGCCGTTGCTGTCTGCGTTCTGCTGGTGGCCACACTGGCGTATGTACTGCTGCACAGGGAGCGCACGGCCCCGGTTGCAGCTTCGGATTCGCAGGATACGGTTGTGGCGCGCGGGCCGAAGGCGGGCTCCCAGACCACTCCGCCGGGGATCGCTATGGCGGCGGGAGACCAGCCCGTGCTGGCGCCGGTGCAGTTGTCGCCGCAACGGCTACAGGAGATCGGAGTTACGACCGCGACCGTCGCCTTCAAGGAGGTAAGCGACGACCTGAGCGTTCCGGGCAACGTGGACATCGACGAGGAGCGGCTCTCGTATGTGCAGACGCGCTTTCCGGGATGGATTCAGAATGTCTCGGCGGATGCGGCCTACCAGTATGTGCGCAAGGGGCAGCCGTTGTTCACGATCTACAGCCCGGACGTGGTGAGCAGCGAGCAGGAGTACCTGCTGGCCCGGCAGAACCAGAAGACCTTCTCGCAGGATTCGCACGGCATGGCGTCGCAGGAGGGCGGCTGGCTGCTACAGGCCGCAGAGGAGCGGCTGCGGCAGTTCGGCATCCCAGCGCAGGCGATCGCGGACCTGGAGAAGAGCGGCACAGTGGAACGCGAGATCGCAATCGACTCGCCTGCATCGGGATACATTACGGAGCGCAACGCCCTGCCCAATGCGTATGTGCAGCCGGAGACCAAGCTGTACACCATCGCCGATCTCTCCACGGTGTGGGTGTACGCCAATGTGTTTCAGGACGACGTGGGCCGATTGAAGCCAGGCGACCCCGCGCAGGTGACGGTCGATGCCTATCCCGGCCGCCACTTCAATGGGCGCATCGACCAGATACTTCCGCAGGTGGACCCGGCGACGCGCACGGTGCGTGTGCGCCTGGTGTTCAACAATCCAGGTGTGGCCCTGAAGCCGGGGATGTATGTGGATGTTGCGATCGCCGTCCCGCTGGGGCGGCAACTGGTGGTCCCGACATCCGCAGTGCTACAGGCCGGCTCGCGAAGCCTTGCGTTTGTGAACCACGGAGGCGGCAATCTGGAGCCGCGCCCGGTTGAGACCGGGCCACAGCTCGACGATTCCATTGTCATTCTTAAAGGGTTGAAGGCCGGCGAACAGGTTGTCAGCTCGGCGAACTTCCTGGTGGACTCGGAGGCGCAGCTCCAGGGTGCGATGGCAGCGTTCTCGCCCTCTTCGCCGCAGACGGGCGCAAGCGCCGCACCGGCCCAGCAGATACAGATCGACCTGAGTACCGAACCCTCTCCACCGCATACAGGCGCAAACTCGGTGCGCGTGAAACTGACAGGGGCGGATGGAAGGCCGTTGGCCGGAGCGCAGACGACCGCGACCTTCTTCATGCCGGCGATGCCCGAGATGGGGATGGCGGCAGTGCGCGCTGTGGCCACACTGGCCGACAAGGGCAACGGGCAGTATGAAGGGCCGGTGCAACTGGGTTCGTCCGGTACATGGAAGGTGACCGTGACCGTCGCGCGCGGCGGCCAGACCGTGGGAACGAAGCAGCTCAGCGTCAGCACGACGGGAGGCATGTGATGCTCTCACGAATCATTGCATGGTGCGCGCGCAATCCGTTCCTTATTTTTATGGGGGCGGTTCTATTGGCTGTCGCGGGGTTCTGGTGCATGCGGCGCGTGCCGCTCGACGCGCTACCGGACATCAGCGACGTTCAGGTGATCATTCACACACCGTGGACGGGCGAACCGCCGAACGTGATCGAGGACCAGGTGACGTATCCGATTGTGAGCGCGTTGCTCTCGGCCCCGCAGGTAAAAAACGTGCGCGCGCAGACGATGTTCGGGGACTCCTATGTCTTCGTCGTCTTTCAGGATGGCACCGACCTGTACTGGGCGCGATCGCGGGTGATCGAGTACCTGCAGCAGATCGCAGGCAAGCTGCCTGCCGACGTGCATCCCGCCATCGGCCCGGATGCAACCGGAGCGGGCTGGGTCTACGAGTATGCCATCGTGGACCGCAGCCACAATGAGAGCCTGGCCGACCTGCGCGCGCTGCAGGACTGGACCTTGCGCTACCAACTGGAGACTGTGCCCGGCGTCGCGGAGGTGGCCAGCATCGGCGGCTTTGTGCGCCAGTATCAGGTAAACCTCGACCCGAAGAAGCTGTTCTCCTATGGCATTTCGGCAGCCACCGTGATCGACCGCGTGCGGGAGAGCACAAATGAAGTGGGCGGAGACGTGCTGGACATGAACGGGGCCGAGTATATGGTTCGCGGCCTCGGCTACCTGCGCTCTCTCGCCGACCTGGAAGACGTCTCTGTCGCGACCAGAAACGGCACGCCGGTTTTGCTGCGCGATCTTGGCACCGTTGCATTCGGCCCGGACGAGCGGCGCGGCGCGGCCGATTGGCAGGGGCAGGGCGAAACAGTGGGCGGAATTGTGGTGATGCGCTACGGAATGAATGCGCTCAACGTCATCGACGGAGTGAAGGCCAAGTTCAAGGAGATCGCGTCCTCGCTGCCTGCCGGTGTTGAGATTGTGACTGGCTACGACCGCTCCTGGCTCATCGATGAGTCGATCCACACGCTGAAGCGAGACCTGCTCGCAGAGGCAATCATCGTCAGCTTCGTCTGCATTGCCTTCCTCTTCCACTTCCGCGCGGCACTGGTCCCCATCCTGACGTTGCCGATTGCCGTGCTGGCCGCGTTCATCCCGATGTACTTCCTGCACGTCAGCTCCAACATCATGTCGCTGGGTGGGCTGGCTCTGGCCGTTGGCGTGCTGATCGATGCAGCCATTGTCATGGTGGAGAATGGATACCGTCATCTGGCCGAGCGCAGCGATGTGCCCGACGATGCGGAGCGGCGGCGCATCCTGGTCGGCGCGGCCCAGCAGGTTGGCCCGGCGCTCTTCTATTCGCTCATTATTATCGTTGTGTCGTTTCTTCCGGTGTTTCTTCTGGAGGCGCAGGAGGGACGCATGTTCCGGCCACTGGCCTGGACCAAGACGCTGGTTCTCGTCTTCTCGTCGCTGCTCTCGATTTCGCTGGTGCCTGCGCTCATGCCGTACTGCCTGCGCGGCAAGCTGCGCCCGGAATCGGAGAACCCTGCCGCGCGGATCACCCAGGCAATCTACCTTCCCGTGTTGCACTGGAGCCTCCGGCACTGGAAGTTGGTGCTCGCGCTGAACCTTGCTTTTCTGGCCGCCACAATTCCGCTCTACTTTCGCCTTGGAAGCCAGTTCATGCCCGCGCTGTATGAGGGTTCCGCGCTGTACATGCCGAGCGCGCTGCCCGGCATCTCGATTACGCAGGCGGCTGCTCTGATGCAGGAGCAGGACCGGATCATTCGCTCCTTTCCCGAGGTCACATCGGTCTTCGGAACCGTCGGGCGCTCCGACAGCGCCACGGACAACGCGCCGCTCGACATGTACGACACGACCATCATGCTGAAGCCGCGCGCGCAGTGGCGACCCGGCATGACCTACGAAGAGCTGATCCACGATATGGATGAGAGGCTCCAGTTTCCAGGCCTTACCAACTCCTGGACGATGCCCGTTGCGAACCGTCTGGACATGGAACTGACGGGCATCAAGACGCCGGTCGGGATCAAGATCCAGGGGCCCGACCTGTCGCACATCGAGGAGATTGGGGCGCAGATGCAGCAGATCCTCTCCTCCATGCCGGAGGCCAACTCCGTCTATGCAGAACGCGTTGCGCAGGGCTTCTATCTCAATGTGGAGGTGGACCGGGCAGCGGCCGCGCGCTATGGCCTCAGTGTGGCCGACGTGCAGCGGGTCATCACGTCGGAGATTGGGGGAGCGGACATCGCGCAAAATGTAGAGGGACGGGAGCGCTTTCCCATCGCCGTTCGCTATCAACTCAACTTTCGCGACCATCCGGAGGACCTGTCGAGGGCGCTGATTCCAACTCCGTCCGGCGAAGAGATTCCCATCGGCGAGGTGGCGCGCGTCTACTTCTCGCGCGGCCCCTCCATGATCCGCGACGAAGACGGCGCGCTGACTGGGTATGTGTATCTCAATCTGAACACCCACGATTATGGGGGCTTTGTGGATCGCGCGCAGCGGTTGCTGGAGGGGAAGCTGTCACTCCCCGTCGGCTATACCTGGCGCTGGGCTGGGGAGTATGAGTTCGAGATTCGCGCCAAGCAGCGGATGAAGATCATTCTGCCCGTCGTCTTCTTCGTCATCTTCCTGCTGCTCTATCTTGTTTTTAAATCGGCTGCGGAGGCGGCGGTGCTGATCTTTCCTACCTTTTATGCAATGTCGGGAGGGCTGCTGCTGCAGTGGGCGCTCGGCTATAACTTCAGCGTCGCCGTCTGGGTGGGCTATATCGCGCTGTTCGGCATTGCGGTGGAGACCGGCGTGGTGATGGTGGTGTATCTGGACGAGGCCTTCCAACACCACCTGGCGCAGGGGCCGCCCATGACCGAGGCAGGCCTGCTGGAGTCTGTGATTGAAGGCGCGGTGCAACGGCTTCGGCCAAAACTGATGACGGTGACGGCGGTCATCCTCAGCCTTGCGCCGATCCTCTGGGAGACCGGCATCGGCTCCGATGTGATGAAGCCCATCGCAGCCCCGATCGTGGGCGGGATGATTACATCGACGATCCACGTCCTGATTCTTGTTCCGGTGTTCTTCCTGCTCATCAAGCGCAGGGCGCTGCGCCGGGGGCATCTCGTAAAAACTTCGCGCGGAGTTGCTGGAGCATAATGCCGCCCATCGAACGTGTAGCGTTATACGACGTGTCGGCTCAGACGGAGGCAGCGCACTGTTTTGGGCTGCGCGAGCCGGCAAGCATCGCTCCTGCCGGCACGCGCGTGTGGGCGGCAAGAAGGCGCAACAGATGCGGCCAGATGTGTGCTGCGTGGGCGAGCGCAGGGGCGGCGATCAACAGGCGCGAGAGGACAGTCGCAAGGGTGACGGGTCTGTGCAGTTCTGTGTGCAGACGTTTGGCCAGTTGAGCGGACGTGCCGCCCCGAATATACAGTTCGGCTGCAACTTGCGCGCTGTGCAGCGCGATGGAAATGCCATCGCCGGTGAAGGATGGGATGACCGCCGCCTGATCTCCCAGCCGCCACAGGCCGGGTTTGGAGTGAGAGAGAAGCATTCCGAAGGGCATCGCGGAGAGCGCAAGCGGCTTGGACAGCAGCGGCTGCGCATTCTCGAGCCGCTGCGCGAGAGGCGTGGAGAAGATGCACATCCGCATTAGCAGAGTCGGCCAATCGTTGCGGCAGTCGTGCAGGGCCTTTCGATTCGCAAGCAGGCAGAGGTTGGCGCCGCCATCCTCCGTGAGCAGTAAAC
>JAJZDL010000134.1 GCA_021851465.1 Acidobacteriota bacterium | reverse complement strand
ATCAAGACGCGCGCGGCGCGGCTGGAGCGATGGTATGGACTTGCGCTGACCGGTCTGGGGATCTTCTTTCTCTTTCACATCTGATCGCGCAGGAGCACGCCGCAGGCCCCCGCTTTGGGAGGCGAGAGCCGCGCCGATGGATTTAAGGCGTTTTCACCGATGGTGTAGAGTGTTGCGGGTCGAACAAGATGCGGGGATTCTTCCCCTTCGACAAGCTCAGGGCCAGAATGACAATTCATTTACCTCTACACAAATTGGTGAAAATGCGTTAGGCTTGGCGATTCAGTGAGCAAAGAAACCGCCGGGACCGATACTCCGGTTCCGGCGGTTTGGCAGAAGGCGCCACGCTGGACGGTTGCTGGGTTGCAACCGCCGGCGCGTTGCTCAGTTGAGTGCATCCACATAGTGGGCGAGGAGCACAGTATTGCCGGAGACGGGGTCCTTGAGCAACAGACCGACCGCGCGCACATTGGTGCCGGTTGCGATGCTGTCGAACCCTGTGAAGCCTTCGCGGAAGGTCGAGTCGTCCGCGACGTAGACGGTCACTGTCTGTGGGACCAGCACGCCGGCGAAGCCGTCGATCTGCATCTGGAAGGTCCGGCTTGACGGGTTGAGTGAACCTGCAACGACGGTCCCGTTGAAGCCCCACTGGCGCAGCACGACGCGGTTGACGCTGACCGCTTTCGCGTTGACTGCGCCCGTTGCCGGCCCGCCGACGGCGACGCTCTGTCCGGCAAGCAGTGCGTCGGGATTGAAGAGGAACTGGGTGATCGGATTGTGCATCCGGTAGATGAAGAACTTCTCGGAGCCGGTGAGATCGATCTGCGCGATCTGGCCGAGCGAGAGGCCCGTAGTGGTGGGCAGAAGGCCGCGCACATACAGGTCGAAGCTGGTTGCGGTTCCCGTGGCAGGTGTGACGTAGGTGACCTGGCCGGAGGCGAAGAAGCCGTTCTGCGAGAGGATACCAACCTCATCCGCGTCCAAAGTGGCGTCTGCTCTGTCGAGCATGCCGGAGACCTGCACGATGCTGCTGGTGGTGAGCGAGCTGAGGCTGTCGCCGCTGTTCCATTCTGTGCTGCCAGTGACGTTGACGGTGAAGTTGCGCCCGTGTGGGCCTTGGATGACGAAGGACTGCGCGCTGGCGTTGACGCTGACGACGGCCGCGTCGAACTCGTCGATGTAGGCGCCGGAGTCTGCGATGCCGACTGCAGCGACGTTGAAGGTTGGCGTCACCTGGCCGGTGATGTTGCCGTTGCTATCGACCTGGATCGACTTGCGCAGATCGAAGTCCACGCGCAACCCGACCGGCTGCGCCTGGGTGACGACCAGGGGCGATGGGAGCGCAATGTTGACGGTGGAGGTTGAGAGAGTTGCCGCTTCGGTCTGGATGGTTGGCGCAGAGCCGGATGAGGCGTTCAAGTAGCCGAGCGTGGCGGGGCCGAGGGCAATCTGGACGTTGGTGTAGGTGCCGACTGGGACGTCGTTCATGTCGAGCAGCGTCTGCAGTCCGTTGAAGCGGGCAAAATCGACTGTGGGCGAACCGCTCACCAGCGGCACGCTGTTTCCGTTCGCGTCGATGGCGTCTACGCTCTGCACCTCGACGGCAAAGGAGGTGACGCTGGCCATGGGCGCGTCCGTGCCGACGACGAAGGCAGGGCCCGCGGGGCCAGTGGCCGTGGTAGCGGTGGTCGAGCCGCAGCCCGCGGCAAGCAGCGATGCGACAGCGAGCGTGAGAAGAGAGACGGTGAATTTGACCTGCGCTTTAGACAGCAAAAATGACGACATAGAAATCTCCCGGATTTTCTGCGTGCTTCATGGCTTGCCTGCAAGGGACGTCGAATCGGCAAACGTGCGACGCCACCACATTGGAAGCGGGCCACAAAACACCAGTCATGTGTTCTTGCGGGGCCCGATTTGCAATCGGTCGATCGGTCAAGCAAAAGCGGCTGGGGCACGCGCGCGCAGAGCACAGCCGGATTGATGGAATGTAGGACGATTGAAAGACCGTTCAGGTGCTCTCGCCCGTCCCATCTCAGAGACACAAGGCGGAAGACATAGTTGTGCGCCGCGAAAATTTTTTTTCGCGGGCATGAGTTTCAGTTGAATGCGGGTGGTGGGGCTTACCAGGACTTCCAGGGGGCCTTGCCGGATTGCCAGAGGTCTTCGAGTTGCTGTTTGTCGCGCAGTGTGTCCATGGCCTGCCAGAAGCCGTAGTGCGGGTATGCCTGCACCTCGCCGCGCGCGACGAGGGCTTCGATGGGTTCGCGCTCGAACATCCAGCGGTCGTCTTTAATTTCAGCGATGACTTTGGGCGAGAGAACGAAGAAGCCTCCGTTGATCCATCCTCCCTCGTCCTTCGGCTTCTCCTGAAAGGCGTAGACCTGGTTGTTCTTGAGGCCGAGTGCGCCGAAGCGCGCGACGGGCTGGACGCTGGTAAGAGTGACGAGCTTGCCGTGGGCCTTGTGGAAGGCGATGGTGGCCTGGATGTCCACGTCGGCGAGGCCGTCGCCGTATGTCATGCAGAAGGCGTCTTCGCCTTCGAGATACTTGGCGACGCGGCGCAGACGGCCGCCGGTGCCGGAGTCGTCGCCGGTATCGACGAGAGTGACGTTCCACGGCTCTGCGACGGAGTCGTGGACGGTCATCTTGTTGTTCGCGATGTCGAAGGTGACGTCGGAGGTGTGCAGAAAGTAGTTGGCGAAGAACTCCTTGATGATGTAGCCCTTGTATCCGAGGCAGACGATGAAGTCGTCGATTCCCTGCTGGGAGTAGAGCTTGAGGATGTGCCAGAGGATGGGGCGTCCGCCGATCTCCACCATGGGCTTGGGGCGGACCGTGGTTTCTTCACTGAGCCGTGTGCCGAGACCTCCGGCAAGAATGACCGCTTTCATGGCGCTTCCCTTCGCGGTGGTGTGCGATGCGCGGCGCTGGGACGGAAGAAGACCTGCCCAGCCAACCGCGCCTACCAGTATGACATCGTTTGGAATAAGGGAGCGATGAAGAGGAGGGAAGTCTGTATATTAACCAGATAGTTGTGTTTGAGGCTTTCCGACTCAGCTAGACTGAGGACTCCTTTCACTTCGTTACTGGCAGTCATGTTATCGGTAGCAATGTTGGTCGACAGTTATGGTTATTTCTCATGTGCGTTGGGGGCAGTTTGCACTTAATGGCACGAATAAATATTAAGGGGGGCAAATGAACACGAGAGAACGAAAGATGCTGGAGCTGCTAAAGATTGGCAAGGATAACTATGGGTATCTTGCCGTAAAGGCGGAGTTTGAGGCCGAAGGGACGCGAATGGATGAGCTGCTGCGGCTGGTGGAGATCTGTCGCAAGGCGGGCTTGAAACTTGGGCTGAAGATCGGCGGCTGCGAGGCGATGCGCGACCTGATCGAGAGTAAGCAGATCGGAGTGGACTATATAATCGCGCCGATGGTGGAGAGTACCTATGCGCTGACAAAGTTTGCCGAGGCCGTGGGCAAGATCTACTCCGATGAGGAGCAGGCGGAGACGGACTTTTTGTACAATCTGGAGACGATCTCTGCGTTTTCGCATCTGGAGGCGATGGCGGCCGCGACGAAGGCGGCCAAGGAACTTTCGGGGATTGTCTTTGGGCGGGTGGATTTTTCTCTCTCTGCCGGGCTGAGCCGGGATGCAATCAACGGCGAGGAGGTGACCGGGTATGTGCTGAAGACCGCGGCGAAGTGCAAGGAATTGGGCCTCGATCTGGTGGTTGGCGGCGGGGTCTCCAGCGATTCGATCCCGGTGCTGCGACAGTTGGTGGCGCTGCACATGACGCGCTTCGAGACGCGCAAGGTGATCTTCGACGCGCAGGCGGCGAACGAGGCGAAGATCGGCGATGGGCTGCTTAATGCGGTGCACTTCGAACTACTATGGTTACTGAATAAACGCGATTACTATGGACAAATCCAGAACGAGGACGCCAAGCGCATCGAAATGCTGGAAAAGCGCTGGTCGGTGTTGAACCGCTGATGACAGAGGGCGGCGAACGGCTGTTGTTGTTTGGGGCGAGCGGGGCGATTGGTGGGGCAATCCTGGGCGCTGCGCTCGTGCGCGGCTGGCAGGTGACGGCGGTGAGCCGGTACGGGGCTGGTGGCGCGGATGCGCGCGAGGGAGTGCGCTGGATTGCGGCGGATCCGCTGGATGCTGGGTTCTCGGCTGAGGCGCTGGCACTGGCCGGGCCATACACCAGCGTGTGCTGGGCGCAGGGCGCGAACCGCAACGACAGCGTCTACGACGTGAGCTTGGAGAACCATCTTGCGATCTATAACACGAACTGCACATACATTCTGGTGACGCTGCAGGCGTTGCTGGCGGCTGAATTGCTGGAGCGGGGTTCTCGGCTGTGCGTCATCAGTTCGATCTGGCAGGAGATGGCGCGGCAGAACAAGCTCTCCTATTGCGTGAGCAAGGCGGCGCTGCGTGGGCTGGTGTTGTCTGCTGCGGTGGATATGGCCAAGGACGGGCATCTCATCAACGCGGTGCTGCCCGGCGCGCTGGATACGCCGATGACGCGCGCGAACCTGAGCGCGGAGCAGATTGGTCGGCTGGAGGGCGCAACGCAGTTTGGATCGCTGTCGCAGTTGCGGGACGTGGCTTCGCTGGTCTGCTATCTGTGCGGAGCGGAGAACACCGGAGTTACAGGACAATTCATCGCAGCCGATCTGGGGTACAGCCGTGTCCGCATCGTTTGAACTGGCATCGTCGTTGGAAATTAAGAGCTCAACCGGGAGCTACTCGGTTGGGATTGAGAGTGGATCGTTTGAGCGCAGCCTGAAGCACTTTGAGGGGGCGGCGATCATTGCCGACGAGTTCTTTCGTCCGACGTTCGAGCGCGCCAAGGTGTCGGCGATCTTCATCGAGGCGACGGAAGCCAACAAGTCGCTGGATGCGTCGCCGGCGATCATCGAGAGAATCCGCAAGACGGGGGCGAACCGGCAGACGGAGCTGTTGGCCGTGGGCGGCGGGATCGTTCAGGATCTGTCGGCGTTTATCGCGTCGGTGTACATGCGCGGGCTGTGCTGGAGCTATATGCCGACGACGGTGCTGGCGATGGTGGACTCCTGCATTGGTGGGAAATCGTCGATCAATGTGGGGCCGTACAAGAATCTGGTGGGGACGATCCACCCTCCGGAGCGGGTGCTGATCGACCCTGCGCTGGCGCGGACGCTGCCCGACGACCAGAAGGCGAGCGGGCTGATCGAGGCGGCGAAGATCTGTTTCTGCCGCGGCGAGGAGTCGTTCGCGCGGCATGTGGCGTATGGGCCGTCGATCGGGATGAGCACTGAAGCGTTGGAGCGGCTGATCGTCAACAGTCTGATCGCGAAGAAGTGGTTTATCGAGAAGGACGAGTTCGACAAGAAGGAACGGCTGCTGTTGAACTTCGGGCATACCTTCGGCCATGCCATCGAGGGGGCGACGCACTTTGCAGTGTCGCATGGGATTGCGGTAGGGTTGGGAATTCTGTGTGCGAACGAGTTCGAGCGGCAGCGGGGCGTGAGTTACGCAGGAGTGGCACGCGTGAAGCTGCTGGAAGAACATCTTCACACAATGATCTCCGAGGTCCCGAACCTTGCGGCGCCGCTGCGGGCGATGAGCGTGGATGAGGTAATCGAGCGGTTCGGATCGGACAAGAAGCACGGGCCGCAGCACTTTACGCTGATCCTGATTGCGGAGAACGGCGATGTGGTTCTGCGCAAGATTGAGAAGACGGCGCAGGTGACGCGCGATGTGGAGCGCGCGATTGAGACGATTGTGAAGAGGTATTCATGAAAAAGTACAGCGATGTGCTGGCTGGGTGGCTGGCGGAGCTTGGCTATACGCACTGTTTTTTTGTGGCGGGCGGAAACATCATGCATCTGTTGGAGAGTTGTAGCCACACGATGAAGTGCGTCCCGGTGGTGCATGAGGTTGCGGCGGGGATTGCGGTGGAGTACTTCAATGAGTTGCATACGGACAAGAAGGCGTTTGCCATGGTGACGGCGGGGCCGGGGCTGACCAACATCGTCACGGCGATGGGCGGGGCGTATCTGGAGAGCCGCGAACTGCTGGTGATCGGCGGCCAGGTGAAGGTCCCCGATCTGTCGCGCGGCGAGGTTCGCCAGCGCGGGATACAGGAGATTGACGGCATCTCCATTGCACGACCGATTACGGAGAAGGCGATCCTGATGGAGAAGGTAGTCGATCTTGCGACCTTCGCGGAGATGATTCGCTGCGGAGTGCAAGGGCGCAAGGGGCCGGTCTTCGTCGAGCTGCCGCTGGATGTGCAGGGCGCACAGGTGGACGAGGAGAAGCTGGCGACAGCGGTGGCCGCGCAGGGCGCGCGCTTCGAGGCGGTGAGCGAGGATGCAGTGGCCGCGATTGTCGAGAAGCTACGGCGGGCGCAGCGGCCAGTGATTCTGCTGGGTGCAGGAGTGGACCGCGTGACGACCGATGGGTTGATGGGGAAGATCGAGGCGCTGGGCGTTCCGCTGATGGTGACGTGGAATGCGATGGACCGGATCGGGGCCGAGCATCCGCTGTACTTTGGGCGTCCGAATACGTGGGGGATGCGCTACTCGAATATTTTGATGCAGCAGGCGGACGTGTTGCTGGCTCTGGGGACGCGGTTGAGCCTGCAGCAGACGGGCTTCAACTGGCAGCAGTTTGTGCCCGGCGGCGAAGTGATTCATGTGGACTGCGACCCTGCGGAACTGACCAAGGGACATCCTAAGCTGGCGATGACAGTCTGCGGGGATGCGAATGAAGTGTTGCGCGGTGTGGCCTGCGCCGATCTGGGAAGCCATGCGGAGTGGGTGGAGTTCTGCTGCGGCGTGAAGGCCGCGCTGCCGCTGGTGGAGCCGGTGAACCATACGGGCGAGGGGTACCTGTCGCCGTATGTGTTTGCGGAGAGGCTGTCGCAACTGACGACGAAGGACGATGTAGTGATCCCGTGCAGCAGCGGAAGCGGATTCACGGTGATGATGCAGACCTTCGCGCAGAAGCTGGGACAGCGCATCGTGAGTAACAAGGGGCTGGCCTCGATGGGATATGGCTTGGGCGGCGCAATTGGCGCGGCGATGGCGGCAGATGGACGGCGGACGGTGCTGGTGGAGGGCGATGGCGGGTTCATGCAGAACCTGCAGGAGCTGGGCACGGTGCGGGCGCAGAAGCTGAACCTGAAGATCTTTCTCTTCGACGACAACGGGTATGCGTCGATCCGCATGACGCAGAGCAACTACTTCGGCGGGCGGTATGTGGGATGCGACATCGAGACCGGGCTGGGGATTCCCAACTGGGAGCCGCTGTTTGCGGCCTACGACATCCCCGTGATGCGGATCGGACCGGGGTTTGAGAACGACCCGGAGTTTCTGCGACGATTCAACGCGGTGGGCGCGCGGGCCTTTCTGGTGAAGATCGATCCGATGCAGACCTACTTCCCGAAGATCTCCAGCCGGGTGACGGCGTCGGGCGGAATGGAGTCGAACCCGTTGCACCTTATGACTCCCGATTTGGATGAGGCGACGGCGGCAAAGGTATTTCGATACCTTTAGACGGGGAGAGCGTTGCCATGGCTGCGAAGCCGATCGGTGCCGAAGACCTACAACGGATTCTGTCCTAGACCCGATTGTTCTGGAAGGAGATGCGCGGGCAGCGCATCTTTATCACCGGCGGGACGGGCTTCTTCGGCTGCTGGTTGATGGAGAGCTTCTGCCACGCCAACCGGGCGTTGGGGTTGGACGCGCGCGCCACCGTGCTCTCGCGCGATCCGGCAAAATTTACGCTGAAGTGTCCGAATCTGGTCGACGATCCGGCAGGCGGGGTGCATTGCGACCGCGACGCCGTTCGATGAGCGCTCGGTGGACCTGTGCGTCGAGCTGGGACTGCCGATCCTGAAGG
>JAJZDL010000133.1 GCA_021851465.1 Acidobacteriota bacterium | reverse complement strand
AGGCCATCGCCGCCCTCGCCTACGGCACAGAGACCATCGCGCCGGTGGACAAGATCGTCGGCCCCGGCAACCTCTACGTCACCGCGGCCAAGCTGGCCGTCTCGCACCACACCGGCATTGATATGCCTGCCGGCCCCACCGAGATCGTCGTCACCAGCGAGGCTGGCGACGCCACCGGGATCGCTGCCGATCTCGTCGCCCAGGCTGAGCATGATCCCGAAGCCCTGGCCATCCTCATCACCAGCCAGCCGGACCTGGCCGAGGAGGTCCTGCTGGAGGTCAAGCGCCAGTCGCAGAACAATCCTCTCGCCCAGCAATCCCTGGCCCAGCAAGGCTTCGCCTTCCTCACCAGAACTGCGGAGGAGGCGCATTTGCTCACCAACCGCCTGGCCCCGGAACATCTCACCGTGGATGCCGGAGCCGACCTTCGCTGGGTCAGGAACGCCGGCTCGGTCTTCATCGGCCATCACACCCCGCAGTCCATGGGCGACTACGTCAGCGGCCCCAATCACGTCCTGCCCACCGGCCGCAACGGCCGCATCCGCGGTGGCCTCAGCGTCCTGGACTTCGTCAAGATCATCACCGTCCAGCAGTACACCCTCGACGCTCTGCGCGAGATCGGCCCCCACACCATCGCCCTGGCAGAGGCCGAGGGACTCAAAGGACACGCCGAGAGCGTGCGCGTGAGAATGCGATGAGCACTGTTCGTCAACCCATCCAGCCCCCCCAGCCACGTCCGGCCGTCCTCGCCATGCCGGAGTACCATCCACCCCTGGCCGGCCGCAGCGCCCTGCGCCTGGACTTCAACGAGAACACCTTCAGCCCCAGCCCCGCCGTGCTGCGCCGCCTGCGCCAGATCACCGCCGAAGAGCTCACCATCTACCCGGAGCGCGAGCCGGTCGAGCGCGTCGTCGCCCACCACCTCGGCCTCCAGCCCGATCAGCTCATCCTCACCAACGGCGTCGATGAGGCCATTCACCTCATCTCCTGCGCCTTCCTGGACCCGGGCGATGAGGCCCTCATCTGCACTCCGACCTTCTTCATGTATGACGTCTCCATCAGCCTCATGACCTCCGGGCTGCGGCGCGTGCAGACCGACGACACCCTCCGCTTTCCCTTCGAGCGCTTCCTCGCCGCCATCACCCCCAGAACCCGGCTCATCATCCTCGCCTCACCCAACAACCCCACCGGGGCCACCATCCGCCGCGAACACCTGCTGGCCATCGCCGCGGCCGCTCCGCAGGCCCTGCTCCTGGTCGATGAGGCCTACTTCCACTTCCACGGCGAAACCACCCTCGGCGACCTCGCCACCACGCCCAACCTCATGGTCGCGCGCACCTTCTCCAAGGCCTATGGACTGGCCAACCTGCGCATCGGCATGCTGGCCGGCGACCCTCAGCTCATCCGCTACCTGCGCAAGGTAAGCTCCCCCTACAACGTCAACGGCGTCGCCCTGGCCGTCCTTCCGGAGGCCGTCGCCGATGACGCCTACATCAACTGGTACGCCGAGCAGGTTCGTCTCGGGCGCGAGCGGATCTTCGCCGCCCTGCGGGATCTTCAGGTAAGAACCTGGCCCAGCGAGGCCAACTTCGTCCTGATGGACATCGGCCCCCGGCATCAGGAGCTCTGCAGCCTGATGCGCCGCCGCGGCGTCCTCCTTCGCGATCGCTCCTCTGACCCCGGCTGCGACGGCTACGTCCGCATCACCGTCGGCGTCGAAGAGCATGTCACCCTCGGCATCGCGGCTCTGCGCGAGTCGCTCGCCGAGATGCAGTGGATTCCAGCAGAAGGTCGAGGAAAAGCATGAGCGATTCACAGCAGGTAGCCAACCCATCTCCACTCCCCGCCGAGCCGCAGCGCACCGCTACCCTCGCGCGCAACACCACCGAGACAAAGATCTCCCTCCGCCTCAACATCGACGGCCAGGGAACCTACCAGGTCTCCACCGGCATCCGCTTCTTTGACCACATGCTGGAGCTCTTCACCCGCCACGGCGGCTTTGACCTGCAACTCAACTGCGTCGGCGACCTCGACGTCGATCAGCATCACACCGTCGAAGACGTGGGCATCGCCCTGGGCGAAGCCTTCGCCGACGCTCTGGGCGACAAGAAGGGCATCCTGCGCGCCGGCTACTTCGTCATGGCCATGGATGAGACCCTGGCCGTCGCCGCCGTCGATCTCTCCGGCCGCGTCGCCTATGTGGTCGACGACCAGGTGACCGTCCCCGTCGTCGGCGACCTGCAGACCGAGCTCGTCACCGACTTCTTCGACGGCTTCGCTCGCGGAGCCAAAGCCAACGTCCACGTCAAGACGATGTACGGCCGCTCCAACCATCACAAGATCGAGGCCATCTTCAAAGCCTTCGCCCGCGCCCTGCGCGGAGCCTGCTCGCGCGACCAGCGCATGCGGGAGCTGCTGCCCAGCACCAAGGGCCTGCTATGATCGCCATCATCGACTACAAGGCCGGCAACCTCACCAGCGTCGTCAAAGCCGTGCGCTTTCTCGGCGCTCAAAACGTGGTCGTCACCCAGTCGCCCCAGGATCTGCTGCAAGCCGGGAAGATCCTTCTTCCCGGCGTCGGCCACTTCCGCTCCACCGAGCTGCTCCACACCCTCGGCCTCACCGCCGCCATCCGTCAGGCCATCGCCGCAGGCATCCCGTTCCTCGGCATCTGCGTCGGCCTGCAGTGGCTCTATCAGGGCTCCACGGAGGCTCCGGAGACCCCCGGCCTGGGCTGCTTCGCCGGCCGCTGCCAGCGCTTCCCCGCAACCCTGGACGGGCAGCGCATCAAATCTCCGCACGTGGGCTGGAACTCGCTGGAGTCCATCCGCCCCGGCTCCCGCCTGCTCTCCGGCATCCCCTCCGGCAGCTACGTCTACTACACCCACTCCTGGCGCGCGCCTCTCTCCACAGACACCGCGGCCCAGACCCTCTACGCCGGAGCCTTTACCGCCGCCGTCGAGCGCGACAACGTCATGGGCGTTCAGTTTCACCCTGAAAAATCCGCCGAAGTCGGACTTCAGGTACTCAGGAACTTCCTCGCCCTCTAGCGCCCGCCACGCTCCAGAGTGTCATCGCTTCAACTGGGAAAGCCCTTGTGGTGCCCATCCTTCGCGCGGCCTCTACGCCCGGAAACAGAGCCCACAGATCTCTGCCGCAACGCAAGATTGGAGAAACAGCATGCTCACCAAACGCATCATCGCCTGCATGGACGTTCACAACGGACGCGTCGTCAAGGGCATCCAGTTCGTGGACATCGTGGATGCCGGCGATCCGGCTGAGCTGGCCCATCGCCACGCCCGCGCCGGGGCCGACGAGATCGTCCTCCTGGACATCACCGCCACCCACGAGGGCCGCGGAACCATCCTGGAGACCGTCAAGCGAGCTGCGGCAGAGCTCTTCGTGCCCTTCACCGTGGGCGGCGGCGTTCGCTCCGCCGAGGACGCCCGCGCGGTCTTTGACGCCGGCGCCGACAAGGTCAGCATCAACTCCGCCGCCATCGCCCGCCCGGAGCTGATCGCCGAGATCGGCTCCAGCTTCGGAGCCCAGGCCGTCATCGTCGCCATCGACGCCCGCCGCGCCCGGAACTCCAGCGACCCCGTCGCTCAGGCCGAGGTCTACGTCTCGGGAGGCAGAAAACCCACCGGCCGCCGCGTCGTGGACTGGGCCATCGAGGCCGAGCAGCGCGGCGCGGGCGAGATTCTGCTCACCAGCATGGACAGCGACGGAACCCGCGCCGGCTTTGACTGCGAGCTCACCCGGCTGGTCTCCCAGGCAGTGCAGATCCCCGTCATCGCCTCCGGCGGCGCCGGCTCCGCGGCCCACTTCGCCGAGGTCTTTCTCCACGGCAAAGCCGACGCTGCTCTGGCGGCCAGCATCTTCCACTTCGGCATCACAGACTCTCGCGCGTTGAAGGCAGAGATCGCCGCCGCCGGCGTCTCCATGCGCCTGCCGTGCTGAAGCGCTGCCGGGTGCCCCAGGTCTCGCTCTTGAGACCTGGGAAACGAAGATGCCAGGGCACGAATTGACGCGGTCAAAGGGCTAGGCCGATGGCAAAGCGTCGCATGAAAAAAATAGCCGAAGACCTCGCAGCGGTAGTGGACTTCGTGCGGCAAAATGCGGATGGCGCACGGAGCGGCGAAATTGCCAGGGCTCTGAAAGAGGTTCCGCAGCGAACACTCCAACGCTGGGTGAAAGGCTTGGTGGAGGAGGGCCGGCTTACACAAGCAGCTAAGGGGCCGGCTGCGCGATATCGGCTTCCACGCGGGTCGGCAGAAGAGCAAGAAGAGCAGAAGGCAACGAAAGCACCACAGGCCCTACCCGGGGAAGAAAAGCCGGGGGAGGCAACAGTGCCTCTCTCCGCCGGGAGCGAAAGAATCCGCGAATATCTGCGACAGCCCTCCGCCTCAAGAAAAGCCGTGGGACATAACCGTCAGTTTCTCGATGGCTACCGCCCGAACACGACCTTCTATCTCTCTCTGAAGCTGGACAGTGCCAACTTCTCGGCTCGGTCAGGTGCGCTCGTTGGCCAAGCGGAGGTTGGACAGTTCGGTAGCCAGATCGAGCCAGCGGTCTTCGAACGTACAAAGGCATCGAACTCGGGTTGTATCAAACACTTGGACGGCCGCCCGAACCGGAATCTACCCACAGATTCTGCTGAGGAGGCGGAAGAGCAAAGTATCCCGGCTTGCAGTCCATTCGACAGGTCATCAGGGCGAAGTTGATAAGATTAACCCGAACCGAAACAAGACGATGGCTGACTCTGTAACTCTCACCGCATCCTCTGCGATGGATGGCCTGGAAGCCAAGCTCTGGGCCGCCGCTGACGCCCTCCGCAACAACATGGATGCGGCGGAGTACAAGCACGTCGTCCTTGGCCTCATCTTCCTCAAGTACATCTCCGACGCCTTCGAGGCGAAGCGTGCTGAACTCGTCGCTCTCGCTGCCGAAGGCGCAGACCCCGAGGACCCGGACGAGTACCGCGCCGAGAACATCTTCTGGGTGCCCAGAGAAGGCCGCTGGTCCGTCCTCAAGGACAACGCGCCGCAGCCCACCATTGGCAAGCTCGTCGATGACGCCATGGCCGCCATCGAGCGCGATAATCCCTCGCTGCAAGGCGTCCTTCCCAAGGACTACGCCCGCCCTGGCCTCGACAAGCAGCGCCTCGGCCAGCTCATCAACCTCGTCAGCAACATCGCGCTCGGTAGCCCGGCAGATCGCGCCAAGGACATGCTCGGTCGCGTCTATGAGTACTTCCTCTCGCAGTTCGCCAGCGCCGAGGGCAAAAAGGGCGGGCAGTTCTACACGCCCGCTCACGTTGTGCGCGTGCTGGTCGAGATGCTCGCCCCATATAAGGGCCGCGTCTACGATCCCTGCTGCGGCTCCGGCGGCATGTTCGTTCAAAGCGAGAAGTTCATCCAGGCGCACAGCGGACGCATCGGCGACATCTCCATCTACGGGCAGGAGTCCAACTACACCACCTGGCGTCTGGCCAAGATGAACCTCGCCATCCGTGGCATCGACGCGCAGATCGCGCACGGCGACACCTTCCACGCTGACAAGCACCCCGACCTCAAGGCCGACTACGTCATCGCCAATCCGCCCTTCAACGACAGCGACTGGCGCGGCGACCTGCTCAAGACCGACAAGCGCTGGGTCTACGGCGTGCCGCCCGCCGGCAACGCCAACTATGCCTGGGTGCAGCACTTCATCGCGCACCTCGCGCCCACCGGACTTGCCGGGTTCGTTCTGGCCAACGGCTCCATGTCGTCCAACCAGTCCGGCGAGGGCGAGATTCGCAAGGCCATCATTGAAGCGGATCTGGTCGATTGCATGGTCGCGCTGCCCGGCCAGCTCTTCTATGCCACGCAGATTCCCGTCTGCCTCTGGTTCCTCGCCAGGTACAAAAAGAACGGGCGCTTCCGCGACCGGCGCGGCGAGACGCTCTTTATCGATGCGCGCAAGCTCGGTGTCCTCAAAGATCGTGTCCACCGCGAACTGACCGACGAAGACGTTGCCAAAATCGCCGGAACCTACCACGCCTGGCGCGGAGACAAAGGCGCGGGCAGCTACGCCGACGTGGCCGGCTTCTGCAAATCCGCAAAGCTCGATGAAATCCGCAAGCACGGTCATGTGCTCACGCCGGGCCGCTACGTCGGGGCCGAGGCCGTCGAGGATGACGGCGAGCCGTTCGAGGAAAAGATGGCTCGCCTCGCCGCCGCGCTTCGCCAGCAGCAGGTCGAGGCCGCAAAGCTCGACGCCGCCATCGCCGCAAACCTGAAGGAGCTTGGGTATGGCGAGTGAGCTGATCCCCAGTGGCTACCTTGAATGGTTGGAGGCCCTTAAAGCGCGCATTCAAGCGGCGCGCAGCCGGGCAGCATTGGCCGTCAACTCCGAGTTGATTCGTCTCTATCACCAGATCGGCTGCGACATTCTTCAGCGGCAAACGCAGCGGGGATGGGGCGCCAAGGTGATTGAGCGCGTGGCCCGCGACCTGAAGGCGACATTCCCGGACATGAAAGGCTTCTCCACCACCAACCTGAAGTACATGCGTTACTTCGCCGAACACTGCCCGGACATGCAATTTGGTCAGCAGCCTGCTGACCAATTGCCCTGGCCGGAAAACGGAGCCTGTTTCGTGGTCACGGTCTATCGCCCGGACCCGCAACTGTGGGCAGAGGATTACAAAACAAGGAGGCAGTCATGAAATGCGTTCTTTGCAAAACCGGCGTCATGCAGCCCGGCGCGGCCACCGTCACTCTGGAGCGCAACCAGACCGTCGTCGTCATCAAGGGCGTTCCGGCGGAGGTCTGCCAGAACTGCGGCGAGCATTCCCTGTCGCAAGCGGTCACCGAACGGATTTACGGTCAGGCCGAAGATGCCGTCAGCCGCAACGCCGAGGTGGAAGTTCTCCGCTATGCGGCATGAACGCCATCCCGGCAACGCGGCGAGTGAGATGGCCTTCGGGCAAGCGGGCATGCCCACCAGCCCGTTTCGCGCACCAACTGTCAAGGATTTCTTGACAGTTGAACTTGCAAGCGATCCTTACAAGTTCAAATTGCTCAGCCAGGCTACCGTGGGGGCAACAGGTAAGGATTTCTTACCCGTTCCAATCTTGGACGCCCGCGCACAGTTCGCCCGGTATGAGGAGCAGCGCCGCCAGCTCGAAGCCAGCCAGCCCGTCAGCGACTTCGACCGCACCGTGGAGCAGATCAAGCAACTGGGAGCGCCCATGCCAAAGCGCGTTCGCAAGGGGAAGAATTCTGCGGATGGGAAGGAGCTTGGCGATGGCGAGTGAGTGGGTATCGGTGGAGTTACAGACCATCCTTGAGCTGGGACGATCGATTTCCTACGGAGTCGTGCAGCCAGGCGGGGACGTTACCGGCGGAGTGCCGATAATTCGTGTTAGTGATGTTCGTGATGGGCGAATCAATACGGAGACCCCGTTGAGGATTTCGCCTGATATTGAGGCCAACTATGTTCGTACAAGATTGCGTGGAGGAGAACTCTTACTGACGCTCGTTGGAACTGTCGGGGAAACAGCAGTCGTATCTGAACAGTTAGCGGGATGGAATACGGCGCGAGCTGTCGCAGTTATTCCAGTCAACAAAGGCATCGGGGCATACTGGGTGCGGCTGGCTCTCACCCTCCCTGAGATACGGCACCGGATAAGCGGGCGCGTAAATACTACTGTTCAGACGACCCTCAATTTGAGGGACGTTGCACAGTTGCCTGTCGTTCTTCCACCAGATGATGAGCGAAAGCGGATAGAACAGGTCATAGCTGCACTGGATGACAAGATCGAGCTGAACCGGAGGATGAATGAGACGCTGGAGGCGATGGCGCGGGCGCTCTTCCAGTCGTGGTTTGTGGACTTTGATCCGGTGCGGGCCAAGGCCGC
>JAJZDL010000132.1 GCA_021851465.1 Acidobacteriota bacterium | reverse complement strand
CCGCGCGGCAAAAGCAAGCAGAGAGACCAGGCATAAGACAGCCGCTGCAAAGAGCGAGTGGCGGGCAAAAAATGACTTACGTGGCATTCGTTCCTGCTTTCGTTTCGAACTTGCATTGCAAAAACCAGGTATTAGGGCCCTCAAATCGACTTGAGTTACAGGATGGAGAAGAGTAAACGCAGGCTTTCTCTCCCGTCAACTGGAGCGCCAAAACCATCATTCGGTGTCTGCGCCGATCTGCCGATGATAGATTGGGAACGCGGCGCGCAACCGGATCCTCGTGGACCGTTTGCACACTGCACGTTCCTCGATGTCCTCTACTGCGACACCGGCCCGCTGCCGATACAGAATTAAGGGCCTCCAAGGCAACCGCAGAGTAAACCTTGGAAGCCCTTAATCCTCTTCTGGATCGGCAGGAACCAATGCACTTCTCTGCATTGACACGCCCGTCCTCTACGGACTGCACCCAGGGAGGGCGGGCTGGATTCGGGCTTTATGCCATGCGCGCACACGATCCAGTAGAGACCTGTCGAGGACCCCGGAAGCTGCGTGCTGAGCGCTGGGCGGCGTGGTGGCGTCCGCGATTCGGACTGGGAACGGAGCTTGGACTTCTTCTGATTGTGTTGTGGCTGGCCCTTCCGCTGCGCGGCACGGCACAGCAGCGTGGCGCGAACAGAGTAGCTACGGCCACAAACTCTACTGCTGGCGCAGGCGCAATCTCTCCACCTGCGCAGCGCGCGCGGCGGTTCCTGGCGGGACGAGTGCTGGCAAACGGCGCCCCTGCGGCGACGGCCATGAATGCGGCGCGGCAAGCTCACCTGGCGATGGAGCAGGCGCAGGGCCTGATGAATGCCGTGGGCGCGAAGGACGCTGCGGCAGCGCAAGCGCGGGCGGATGCAACGAACGCCCTGTCGGCGGAACCGCGCAACACTCCGGCGATCAGCCCTCTGGACGCCGCATGGCAGCCGGTGGGGCCGGACCAGATTGCCAGCCAGAGATACGGCAGTGTTACAGGACGCGTGACGTCCGTGGCGATCGACCCGGCGGACGCGACCGGCAACACGGTCTATCTGGGAACGACGGGCGGCGGAGTGTGGAAGTCAAGCAACGCAGCGGGCACAGCGGCCAGCGTGGCCTTCACGCCGCTGACGGACACCCTGCCCGTCTTCAGCGCGAACGCGGGCGGCGTAGTGATTCCGTCGTTGAGCATCGGCGCGGTGAGCGTGGGTCAGGTAAGCGGTAGCGATGTGGTTCTAGCCGGGACGGGCGACCCCAACGACGCGTCGGACTCATACTACGGCGAGGGGATTCTGCGCTCGACGGACGGCGGCAACACCTGGACGCTGACGCAGCAGTCGAACGACGGCGTGGCCGGACACCATTCGTTCGTCGGCCTGGGCGTCGCTGGCTTTGCGTGGAGCGGCACGACGCCGGGGCTGGTGGTGGCGGCGCTCTCGCAGGCCGCGGAGGGCATTCTGGTCAACGCGCCAGACCCCACCAACAGCGTGATGGGACTCTACTACTCACAAGACAGCGGCGTCACCTGGCAGATGGGGATCATCGAGGACGGCAGCCATGTGGTGCAGATCGCCTCGTCGGCGACGTATCCGGGCAACGCAGCGACCGCCGTAGTCTGGAACCCGGTGCGCCAGCTCTTCTACGCCGCGGTGCGCTTTCACGGGTACTATCAATCGTCCAATGGCATCCTCTGGACGCGCATGGCGCAGCAGCCGGGCACGGGATTGACGACGACCGCTTGCCCCACCAATCCGAATGGAGTCGGCAACTCGTCTTGCCCAATATTTCGCGGAGCGCTGGCCGTGCAACCAACCAGCGGCGACACCTTCGCCCTCACCGTGGACGCGAACAACCTCGACCAGGGACTGTGGCAGGATGCGTGCAAGCTGAGTGGCAGCAGTTGCACCAGCGCTCCGGGGTTCGGCACGCAACTGCTCTCGACCCCGATGGAGGTTGGCAGCGGAGCGACGCCAACCGAAATTCCACAGGCGGACTACAACCTCGCGCTGGCCGCCGTTGCAACAAGCACTGGAACCACGGAAGACACGCTGCTCTTTGCCGGCACTGTAGACCTCTATCGCTGCTCTCTGCTCGCCGGATGCACGCTGCGCAACACCACCAACGCAATCAATGCATGCAATGCACCGGCCATGGTCGCGCCCGCACAACACGCAATCGCCACACTGGCCGACGCGGGCACCGGAGGCACGTTGCCTCTCCTCTATGTCGGCAACGACGGCGGGCTGTGGCGCTCGCTCGATGGGGTCAACCAGCAGCAGACGCCCTGCTCCCCCGACGATGCAATCCACTTCCAGAATCTCAACGCTGGCATCGGCTCGCTGGCTGAAGTCATCAGTTTTTCTCAACACCCCACCAGTCCCGCAACGCTTGTCGTCGGTGTAGGCGCGAACGGAACCGCAGCAACTGGTGCGGCTTCCACGACGACGGCCTGGCCGCAGATCGCCGCGGGCGAGGGCGGAACCGTTGCCATCGACCCGGTCAATCCGCAGAACTGGTTCGTCTCCACCGAGGCGGGCGTCAGCATCGATTTCTGCAACGACGGCAGTGCCTGCGCGGCGTCTAATTTTACCGGCTCGCCGACCATCGGCACCACGCAGGTGGACAACGATGCATCGTTGATCGACCCGCCGTTTCTGCTCGATCCCGCGCTGACGAGCGATGTGCTGATCGGCACATGCAGGGTGTGGCGCGGGCTGGCCGATAGCGCCTCCGCCTGGCCAGGGTCGAACAACATCGGCCCCGTCTTCGACGGCTCGAACAATTCTGTCTGCAATGCGAGCGATGCGATGGTTCGGTCGCTGGCCGCGGGCGGCCTTGCGAGCGGCGCGATCGCGTCGCAGGACGCCGGATCGACCGTGCTCTACGCAGGCATGGCGGGATCGCTCGATGGCGGAGCCAACATCGGCGGCCACATCTTTGCCAACACCGCGGCGGGCAGCGCCAATAGCAGCACGCCCTGGACGGACATTGCGCAATCGACAGTCATCAATGCTTCGGGTACAGCCTTCAATCCCGGTGGGTTCGACATCTCCTCCATCGTCGCTGACCCGCACGATGCAACCGGAAAGACGGTCTACGCCACCGTGATGGGATTTGCGGGCAACGGTCTAAACGCGGCGCACGTCTACCGCTCCAGCGACGGCGGCGTGCACTGGGCCAACATCGGCAGCAACCTGCCCAATGCTCCGGCCAACAGCATCCTGGTCGATCCCAACGATGCCAACACTCTCTATGTAGCGATGGACACCGGCGTCTATGCGACGACACAGGTGACGGCCTGCACCACATTGAACTGCTGGAGTGTCTACGGGGCCAGCCTGCCCAACGCGCCTGTCATCGAGTTGCAGGCTGCCGCGGGCATGGCGACAGGAGATGGCCGCACCGGCGAGCTGCGCGCGGCAACCTACGGGCGCGGCATCTGGCAGGTCCCGCTGCTCACCGCCGCGTATCCAGCCGCGCCCGCGATGTCGCTGAGTCCAACCAGCCTGACCTTCGCCGCGCAGGCGGTATCGACGGCGAGCGTGGCGCAGAGCATTACGGTTACAAACTCCGGCAACGCGCCGCTCACCGTTACATCGGTTGTAGCGCCAGCCAACTTCGCCGAGACCGACAACTGCGCGTCGTCGTCGCCCATCGCCGCTGGATCGACCTGCACTGTGCAGGTCGAGTTTCTGCCAACAACGACCGGCACTCTCACCGGCACACTGACGGTCTACGGCAACGTCTCCGGCGGACAGGCGACCGCATCGCTCATCGGTGTGGGCGCGCCTGCGGCTTCGATCACGCTCACCCCACCCACGCTGAGCTTTCCTCCAACCAACGTCGGCGCCACGAGCATCGCGCAGAATATCGTGGTTGCGAACACCGGCGGTGTAACAGCGACGCTGGGAACACCGACCGTTCCGACCAACTTTACGATTGCGGCGAACACTTGCACCGCGACGCTCGCAGGCAGCAGCAGTTGCACGGTCTCTGTCGCCTTTCAGCCCACCGCCTCCGGCACGCAGAGCGGGTACTTCAGCATCGCGGACAGCGTGGGCACGCAGACCGCATCGCTCACCGGCGTGGGCCAACTGCCTGCAACCGACTCGCTCGCGCCGCTCAGCCTCAGCTTTGCGCCGCAGCAGTTGAACACGGCCAGCGCGCCCCTTCATGTAACGCTCACCAACTCCGGCGATGTGCCTCTTCTGCTGATCGCCGCGCAGATCGCAAGCGGCGACTTCACTGTGGCCAACTCCTGCGGCAACTCGCTCAGTGGGCACTCAACCTGCTCGATGCAGGTTGCCTATGTTCCCAAGAGCGTGGGCCCTGAGACGGGCGTGCTGTCCGTCTTGGACCAGTTTCGCAGCCAGACCGTATCGTTGAGCGGTACTGGCGTTGCTCCGCCCGGCGTATCGCTGTCGCCGCTCAATACAGTCTCGTTCGCGGCCACCGGCGTGGGGTTGACCGCACCGGCGCAGACGGTGACGCTGACCAACAACGGCGGGCTTCCACTCGCCATCCAGAGCGTCTCGGTCACAGGCGATTTCAGCATCGTTGCGGGCAGCAACACCTGTGGCGCGAGTCTTGCCGTCGGTGCGCAGTGCACGGTGCAGATCGTCTTTGCGCCGACCGCGGCCGCCGCGCGCACGGGGACCTTTACGGTGCTCGACAATGCAGCATCGTCGCCGCAGACATTGCAACTGAGCGGCGCCGGTGTGGACTTTACGCTCACACCCGACGGCAGCACCTCGCAGACGGTTGCCGCCGGGTCTGAAGCGGTGTACCCGCTGCTGCTGAGTTCGGCGGCAGGCGTGCCGGGAACCGTCGCGTTCACCTGCTCCGGGACACCCGCCGATGCAACCTGCATCGTGACCCCGGCTTCGCCGACGTTGGGCAGCACAACGCTGATTACTGTAACCGTGGCGACCAACATTGCGTCGTTGCGTTGGCCGGAGCATTCCGGCTGGCGACCCCTGCCCTGGCTCGCGCTGATGTTGCCTGCGGGCCTGCTGGGGTTGGGGCGGCGGCACGCGCAACGCTTTGCCGCACTCGCAGTACTGTGCTGTATGGCACTGGCGGTTGCGGGATGCGGTGTCTCGCGGCTCATTCCACAGACGAACGCTTCGTCGCCCACAAACCCAGCCTCTCCAACGCCCAGCGGAACCTATACCCTGGCCCTCGCAGGGACCAGCGCGGGCGTTACTCAGACTGTCGACCTGACACTGATCGTGCAATGATTTCGTGTCGGTGCACCATGCGCGCGTCTTATGCAGACTGGCCGGCACAGGTGCCGGAGGCCCAGGCCCATTGAAAGTTGTAGCCACCGAGCCATCCCGTGACATCGACCACCTCGCCGATGAAATAGAGGCCGGGAACCCTGCGGCTCTGCATCGTGCGCGCATCCAGCGAGTCGGTATCGACGCCGCCCACTGTGACCTCGGCCTTTGCATAGCCCTCGGTTCCCGCGGGCATGATGCGCCATGCGTGCAGTTCGCGCTCCATCTCCGCCAGCGCAGCGTTGGCCAGCGCGTCCAATTTTGCATTGCCATTGGAGCTGCTCGCCACGGCGTGCAACGCAAGCCAGCGCTCTGCCATGCGTGTTGGCAGGACAGTCCGCAGTGCGAGTACCACGGCAGCAAGATCGCGTCGCGCTTTGGGCCGCATCAGCGGAGCGAAGATGCGCAGCGCCTCCACCCGCGCCGCCGCAACGCTCGCGCCGGAAGACCGTGCAAACTCCGGCGCAAGGTCGAGATTGATCGCGTCTCCCGGCCTCCAGTAGGAGGAGATTTGCAGAATTGCAGGCCCGCTCAAACCGCGATGCGTTAACAGCATCTTCTCCCGAAAGACACCTTGCTCTGTCTTTCTCTTTCGCTCTCTCTGGATTGCAATCGTGGCAACGATCTCGGTGGAGACGCCCGCAAGATCGCACCAATGCGACTGGTCCTGCGGATTAAAGACCAGCGGCACAAGTCCTGGGCGCGTCTCAACGATGGAGTGGCCAAACTGCCTTGCCAGATCGTAGCCCAGCGAAGTCGCACCCATCTTCGGGATCGACAGCCCGCCGGTCGCGACCACCAGCGAGGCGGCAACGACCGTGCCGGCGGAGGTCTCCACGCGGAAACGCGCTCCGGCAGCGGGCGCGATTTGCGCTGAAGAAATCTGTGCCACCGACAAAATGCGCGTTCCAACCTGAATGCGCACTCCCGCCTCGCCGCACTCGCGCAGCAGCATGTTGAGGACCTCCTGCGCGGAGCGGTCGCAGAAGAGCTGCCCCAGCGTCTTCTCGTGGTACGCAATGCCGTGCCTCTCCACCAGAGCTATAAAGTCCTGGGCCGAAAAACGGGCAAGGACAGACTTGGCAAAGTGCGGATTGGCGCTGAGAAAATTCTCCGCCGCGGCGCTGCGGTTGGTGAAGTTGCAGCGCCCACCGCCGGAGATAAGAATCTTTTTGCCCGGCCCATCGCCGTGCTCCAGCACCAGTACGCGCCGCCCGCGGCGTCCAGCCTCGATCGCGCACATCAGCCCCGCAGCGCCAGCGCCAAGAATCAGTACATCCACTTCAGTCATATGATCCATAAGGGACAAATGAGGTCGCTCGGCCTGACAATGCGCATCGAGCGCCGCGCTTACAATTGCTTCTACCAACACGCGCAGACAGAAAAACGCATCCTTATAAAGATAAGGCCGGAGATGCAGGTCGCGTTCCACCAACTTCAGCCCACCCGCTTCAGAATCGAGAGGAAGAACCATGAAGATCGAAACAAAGGGTTTTCGCGTGCGTCCCGGCGAGAAGGTCAACCTGAAGAAATGGCCGACAGTCGGCAAGCCCATCTGCGCCACCAAGCAGGAGTACAAAGAGCTTCTGGAGAAGCACACCGGACAGCTAAGCGAGCTGCAGCAGCTTTTCTATGCGTCTAACCGCTATGCGCTGCTGCTGGTCTTTCAGGGGATGGACGCCGCGGGCAAGGACGGCGTTATCCGCCACGTCATGTCCGGGGTCAATCCGCAGGGTTGCGAGGTCTCCAGCTTCAAGCAGCCCAGCGCGGAGGAACTGGAACACGATTTTCTCTGGCGCTCCACGCAACGCCTGCCCGGACGCGGCCGGATCGGCATCTTCAACCGCTCCTACTATGAGGAGGTGCTCGCCGTCCGCGTACATCCTGAACTTCTTCTCCACGAGGGCCTCGCCGAGGAACTGCGCGGCGACAAGAACATTTGGAAGCAGCGCTATCGCTCCATCGTCGAGATGGAGGGCCACCTCCATCGCAACGGCACGCGCATCGTCAAAATTTTTCTCCATCTCTCCGAGGAGGAGCAGCGAAGGCGATTTCTGGAACGCATCGACGCGCCGGAGAAGAACTGGAAGTTCAGCCTCTCCGACATTCACGAGCGCAAGTTCTGGAAGCGCTACCAGAAGGCATTCGAGGACTGCCTGCGCGAGACGGGAACGCACAACGCTCCCTGGTTCGCCGTTCCGGCCGACGACAAGGACAACGCCCGCCTCATTGTCTCGCAGATCGTCCTTGATACGCTGGGCGATCTTAAGATGTCCTATCCGCGCACCACGTCGAAGCGCCACCTCGAACTGATGGCGATCCGCAAGCGACTGCTAAAGCAATAGAGTTGCTCCACGACCCGAATGGAGGCTGCTTGCGAATTTTGCACTGTGTCGCAGAAGGCCATCTCGGTCACAGAAAGAAGCCCATGGCCGCGATCCCGAGGCCGAACCCGCCAATAATTGTGGCGATATTGGAGAGGTCTCTCATGACGGCCCCCCTCTGGAGGATCGGGGGCACGACGATGGTATCGCCCGGATAGAGGACGACATCGTCGAAGTTGCGGCCGGAGAACAACGTGCGCTGCACGGAGCTGTTGTACTGGCGACTTACTACAGAGCCATCGGCGCGCAGGATAAACTCCCGCGTGCGGTCGCCAATCCGGTCCGGGCC
>JAJZDL010000001.1 GCA_021851465.1 Acidobacteriota bacterium | reverse complement strand
CACGCACACGCTGCTGTACCGCGAGTTTCCGACGATCGGCGCGGTGGTGCATACGCACTCGGAGTATGCGACGAGCTTTGCGCAGGCGGGAATGGCGATCCCGGCACTGGGCACGACGCACGCGGATTATTTTTATGGGCCGGTTCCGTGTACCGCGCCGCTGACGGACGTGGCCATCGGCGGGCGCTATGTGCATGAGACCGGGCTGGCCATTGTGGCGCGGTTTGCGGCCACGGCGGAGCATTCCGCGATCGACCCATTGGCTGTGCCTGCGTGCCTGGTTGCCGGACATGCGCCGTTTGTGTGGGGCAGGGACGCGCAGGAGGCCGCGCACAATGCCGTGGTGCTGGAGGCGGTAGCGCGCATGGCCTGCCGGACGCTGACTCTGAGGCCGGGCGCGGAGGGCGTAAGCCAGTCGCTGCTGGACCGGCACTACTTCCGCAAGCACGGGCCGCAGGCAACATACGGGCAGAGCGGTTGAGGTCCAGCGGAATCGGATGCATTTGAGTGAGCGCATGCCTCTGGCGTGCGGGTTCTTCTTGGCGTGGGCGGTGGGGAGCAAAAGTATATATTTAATAGTCTATATTTAGCCCCCCCATCTCCCCCTCCCTGCTGCGTTTCGCGGGGTAAGGCCAGTGTTTTCAAGGTCTCCGAGGCAAAGTATAGAGGATAAAGACTTTGTGAGTAAATCGATTGGATTCAGTGGCTTGCGGGGTGGTGGTGGCGGCAAAGTATTCAATCGGTGGGGCTTGCAGATAAAGTATTGGCAATAGAGGGCTTATGGTGGCGGGCCACCATGGTCATTTGGGGGATGATGCTCAGCGTCCGAGGGTTATAGGGCGGGCCTTCAGCCCTCGGACGGCTTCGCTGCGGCCTCCTGGGCCTTCGGCCCAGGCTAGAATAGGGCGCGCCGTTGGCGCTTTGCCTGGGTGGGCTTGAGGGTTGTCGGTTGTCAATGAACTACGTATAATCTACACATTATAAATGTGTTATTGCGTGATTTGGGGCATCCGGCTGCCGGAAAGATGCGGGGATTCTTCCCCTGACAAGCTCAGGGTCAGAATGACAAGCTTCAAGATCGCTTCGCTTAGAACAACGGTTCAATTTCGATCTACAGTTCTATTTTACCAAGCGGAGGGAAACTACTATGCCAACTTTTTGAGGATATTTTTGGGGTGGAAGTGGTTTTGTTTGTGGTTGTTGATAGATTTGGAGGGCGGGGTGGGGGGTTGACAGGGATTTTTGTGGGGGAGGAACAGGCACGGGCGGGGGATTTGTGGGGAGAACGGTTCGGGCGGTTTCGGTGGGACGAGCGGTGTCGGGGTTCTTCGACTCCGCCTCCCGCGATGAGGCTGCGGGAGGCTCCGCTCAGGATGACAGCCGGTGGGGGGGGCAGCGTGGGCAAAGGCAAAGGCAAAAGCAAAAGCAAGGGCAAAAGCAAGAGCAAAAGCGAAATGCGGGGATCCCTCGACTCCCCTTCGCACGCTCAGGGTCGCTCGGGAGGACGGAGGGGTGGGGGTGATGATGGCGGTGAAGGGGTGACGGCGGGGAGGGTGGGGGCGTGTAGTTGGCGAAAAGTGTGACGGTGAGGTGTAAATTGCCGTGCGTGCGGCAATGGCGGCACGGGGTGGGGTAGGATGCGATAAGGGACAGCGCGCAAGGGGCGCCTGACAGTGTCGATGACGAGAGAAGCGGAGACGAGAGAGGCAGGCCGACGGACGAGCGTATCTGCACTGATGGGCGCCGCGGTGGCGGACGCAAGCGGGCGCACGGTGGGGCATGTGCGCGAGTTTGCGGTGAGCCCTTCGGTGGATGCGAACCATGTGGCTGGACTGGTGTTGCGGCGGACGGGCGCGGGTCGAGGGGAGCGGATGTCGATGGTGCCGGTGGAGGGCGTGGAGGTGACGGCGGCGGGTGGGCTGCGGCTGCGCGGCGCGGCGAGCGCGATGCCGATGGCGGAGGAAGAGTCGTACCTGATGCTGGAGCGGGACCTGCTGGACCAGCAGATCATCGACGTACATGGACACAAGGTGGTGCGGGTGAACGACGTAGACCTGGTGTGGGAGCCGGTGGCACACGCACCCTCCACAGTCGCCTCCCATGCGGTGGCGGACGGTGCCGGGGGGCCGCTGGATGGGCACGCCTGGAAGCTGCGGATTGCGGATGTGGAGGTGGGAACGCGGGGCGCGGTGCGGCGGTTGCTGAAGGGGCTGCCGACGGGTGCGGTGGAGCGGGTTGCCGAGCGGTTCGGGACGAGCGCGATCCCGTGGGACTTTGTGGATCTGATCGACCGCGACCCGTCGCGCCGGGTGCGGTTGAAGATCGAGCAGGAGAAGCTGGCGAAGATGCACCCGTCGGACCTGGCGGACATTCTGGAGGAGCTTGCACCGGCGGAGCGGCAGGCGTTGTTTACGTCGCTGGAGGAGGGCGTGGCGGCGGAGGCCTTGGAAGAGGTGGAGCCGAAGATGCAGCAGTCGCTGACCGATGCGCTGGACTCGGAGCATGTGGCCGGGATCGTGGAGGAGATGGACCCGGCGGCGGCGGCGGACTTTCTGGCGGAGCTGCCCGAGGAGCGGTCGGAGGCCATTCTGGAGGAGATGGATCCGGAGGAGCGGCAGGAGGTGGAGGATCTGCTGGAGTTCTCCGGCGATTCGGCGGCGGGGCAGATGACGACGGACTACATCGCGTTGCGCGAGGACGCGCCGGTGAGCGACGCGGTGGCTGCACTGCATGAGTTTGGCGACGACATGGAGACGCTGACGCACATCTTCCTGGTGGACGAGGCTGGGGTGCTGCGCGGCGTGGTGCCCTTGGTGAAGGCGTTGCTGGCGGCGCCGGGAGACGCACTGGCCGATCTGAGGGACGACCACATCGTCTCGTGCGACGTCCATGCGAACTGGAAGAAGGTTGCGGGGCTGTTCGACAAATACAATCTGCGCGCATTGCCGGTTGTGGACGGGCAGATGAAGATTGCGGGCGTGATCTACGCGGAGCAGGTGATTGCCCAGTTGCGGACGATGGACTGAGAGGGACGGCGAAGAGATTTGCATGGTGGGGATGAGCCGGATGGGCGCGAATTCGTTGGGCGGAGAGCTGGATGCCAGCCTGGGGCACTGTCGTGCAGGGTCGGAGGCGGAGCCGTGCGCGGAGAGTGGTTCGATGAAGATTGTGTATGCCTCGGGGCTTTCGGCGAACGACTCTTCGCTGTACCGGCTATGGGCCTTGGAGCGGCTTGGGCACCGCGTGGCGCCGCTGAATGCGTACGAGTATGTGCCGCGGAATGCGCTGCTGCGGAAGGTTGCATTTCGGCTGGCGGCGGGGCCTTGGGTGGAGCGCCTGAACCGCGACCTGCTGCGCCTGGTGGAGCGCGAGCGGCCCGACCTGGTATGGACGGACAAGCTGCTGGGGATGCAGCCGAAGACGCTGGCGAAGCTGCGGGAGATGGGCGTTGCAACGGTGAGCTACATGATCGACAACCCGTTCGGCGCGCGGCAGGACCCGGGCTGGCGGTTGTACATGAAAAACATTCCCTACTACGATCTGCATGTCGTTCAACGCGACGCGAACATTGCGGACTACAGGGCGCGCGGCGCGCGGGATACGATCAAGATACAGACGGCGTACGAGCCGACGATCCACTTTCCACCGGCGGCGGGCTGGTCGGACGCGCAGCGGAACCGGGAGGTGTCGTTTGTGGGGACGCCGTACGACGACCGCGCGGAGACGCTGGCGTGGCTGGCCGGCCAGGGCTTCGCTGTTACGATCTCCGGCAACGGACGGCAGTGGAAGAGGGCGCTTGGGGCGGGGGATTTTTCGCGGCTGTATCGTGAGGGCGAGCTGTACGGGCAGCAGTACCGCGAGGCGATCTGGCGGTCGAAGATCAACCTGAGTTTTTTGACCTGGGCGAATGGGGACGAGTTTGTGCACAAGAGCTTCGAGATTGCGGGCTGCGGCGGGTTTCTGTTGGCCGAGCGGTCGGAGGGGCATCGGCAGCGCTTCATTGAGGATGAAGAGGCGGTGTTCTTTACCGGGCGCGCGGATCTGGCTGCGAAGATTGCGCGCTATCTGCCGGACGAGGCGGCGCGGGAGCGGATTGCCGCGGCGGGCTGCGCGCGGGCGCGGCGCGATGGCTACTACAACGATTGCCAGGTGGGGTCGATCGTGGAACGAATGCGAGAGATCGTGGCACGGATGAACGCGGCACGAGGCGCACGGTCCGGGCCGCACAGCGGATTGGGGGCGCAATGAAGATCTGGTGGCGGCGATGGAAGCTGCGCATCCTGCTGTTTCTGGCCGTGCTGGGGCCGGGGTTCATCACGGCGAATGTGGACAACGACACGGGGGGGATCTTTACCTACTCGCAGGCGGGGGCGCAGTACGGGTTCCTGCTGCTGTGGACGATCCTGCCGATCACGCTGGCGCTGATCGTGGTGCAGGAGATGAGCGCGCGGATGGGGGTGGTGACGGGCAAGGGACTGAGCGACCTGATCCGCGAGGAGTTCGGCCTGCGCATGACGTTTGTGATGATGATCCTGCTGGTGATTGTGAACTACGGGAACGTGGTCTCGGAGTTCAGCGGGGTGGCGGGTTCGATGCAGCTCTTTCATGTGAGCAAGTACCTGAGCGTGCCGATCTGCGCGGCGATTGTGTGGGTGCTGGTGGTGAAGGGCGACTACAAGAGCGTGGAGAAGGTCTTTCTGGTGGCCAGCGTGTTCTACATCGCATACATTGCGGCGGGGGTGGTGAGCCAGCCGAACTGGCATGAGGCCCTGCTGGCGACGGTGACGTTGCCGCCGCGCTCGGTGTGGAGCGACAAGAGCTACATCTACCTGACGATCGGGGTGATCGGCACGACGATCGCTCCGTGGATGCAGTTCTATCTGCAGTCGTCGGTGGTGGACAAGGGGATCACAATCCGGCAGTACAAGGCGTCGCGGCTGGATGTGATTCTGGGATGCATCTTCACCGATGTGGTGGCGTGGTTCATCATCGTGGCGTGCGCGGCGACGTTGTATGTGCATGGGATGCGCGATATTAAAGTGGCATCGGACGCGGCGGGGGCGATGAAGCCGCTGGCGGGGGACTTCGCGTTCATTCTGTTTGCGGCGGGGCTGTTCAATGCGTCCGTGTTCTCTGCTTCGATCCTGCCGCTCTCGACGGCGTATACGGTTTGCGAGGGGATGGGCTTCGAGAGCGGGCTGGACAAGAGCTTCAAGGAGGCCCCGTTCTTCTACTGGTTCTACACGCTGCTGATCGCGCTGGGCGCGGGCGTGGTGCTGTGGCCGAACTTTCCGCTGGTGAAGGTGATCATTCTGTCGCAGGTGCTGAACGGCGTGCTGCTGCCGGTGGTGATGGTCTTCATGCTGCAACTGATCAACAAGACGGAGCTGATGGGGGAGCACACCAACTCGCGGTGGTTCAACTGGGTTGCGTGGGGGACGGCGGCGATCGTGACCGGGCTTTCTCTGGTGATGCTGTGGAACCAGGCGACGGGGGGATAGGGGCGGCCGCGTTGCTCCAGCCAGAACATTCTTGCCGGCGATGCATCGCTGCGCGTCACGAACAAATGCGGGAACCCTTCGCTGCGCTCAGAAGGACACCCCATTCTGCGTCTATACCGGAGGGAGAAAGACTCTAGAGGAGCTTGCCTTCGGCGAGGTCGCGGATGAGGGTGTGGTCTGCGGCGAGGAAGTCGAATGCGGTCAGATTGGCGAGTGGGGACCAGCAGATGGCGTTGAAGATGCGGTTTTCCATCTCTCCGGTGAATGAATCGACGGTGAAGAACTGGATGTCGATGGCGACGCCGTTGCGGTATCGGTGACGGATCTGCGCGATGCGGGGACCGATGACGGCTGCGATGCCGAGCTCCTCTTCGAGTTCACGGGCGAGGGCCTGTTCGGCCGTCTCGCCGGGCTCGATCTTGCCGCCGGGGAACTCCCACTTGAGTCCCATGGGTTGGTCGGGGCGCAACTGGCAGACTAGGACCTCCGTGACGGGGCCATCCGGTCCGGGGAGATGACGCAGAATGAGGGCCGCGGCGACGAGCCGCAACTGCTTGTTGTGCGAACCGCTGTGTCCGTCCAGCTTGCGAATATGCTCTTTCACGCGGGGCAGCATCCCTCCAGCCTGGAGTATAGCGTGTCGAGGCAGCCCGACCGGGCTGGATTCGACGGCGGGAGGGGATTATGCCATCTGAAGGCGGACTATTCTGCGTGCCGTGGGACGATGGGGACGCCCATGCCGTTGAGCTTGCTGCGCGCCTGCGCGGCCTCCGGGGAGGCTGGGAAGCGGGCGATGAGGGCGCGCAGTTCCGAGATGCCGGCCTCCCGTTTGCCGGTCTGGAAGAGGGCCATGGCCTTGTGCAGATGGGCTACGGGAACCTTGGAGTTGTTGGGGAAGTCGGTGAGGACGCGGTCGTAGTCCTTGATGGCGGCGGTGAACTTGCCGGTGCGGTAGTCGATCTCTCCGATGTAGTAGGAGGAGCTGCCGGCGTAGGGGTCGGAGGGGTATGCGTGGAGGATGGCGGCAAACTCGGTGGCGGCGAGTTTGTAGCGAGCGGCCATGTAATCGCTGAGGGCGGATTTGTAGAGGCTGGATGGGGAGGAAGCGGCGGGCGCGGCGGGCGGCGCGTAGGCGGTGGGCGGCGCGGCGGCGGGATTGGCGTAAGGGCCCTGCGTGGCGGGGAAGGGAGTGTTGTCGGATGGCGGAGCCGCGCTGTTGTCGGTTGGCGCGGCGGCGGCAGGCTGGGCGGGTGCGGCGGAGTTGTCCGGTGCGGGCTGGGTTGGCGCGGCGGGCGCGGTGCCGGGGGGTGGAGTGGCGGTGTTGGGTGGAGCGAGGTTTTGCAGGGCGGCGTCGATGGACTGTTGCTGGTCCTGGAGGGACTTGAGGGCCTTTTCGAGGTTGTTGAGGCGCGCCTTGACCTCATCGAGCGAGTCGTTGAGGGTCTGCATCTGGTTGGAGTACTGGTCGAGCTTGGCGCCGGTTGCGTCCTGCTGGGTGTGCATCTGTTGCTGGAGAGCGTCGATGGCGAGCGACATTTTATTGACGGAATCGGCGCTCTGCTGGACGAGATCCTTGAGGACGCCCATGCGCTCGTCGTTGGATTGCTGGAGGCGCGCGACGGCGTCCTGCAACTGCTGCACCTGGGTCTGGAGCTGGACCATGTCCTTGTTGACGGCGAAGGCGCGCGGCGTGGCGAGGGCGAGGGCGAGGAGGGCGCAGGCGAACCGGGGACGGAGTTGGATCATAGGACATTATCCTCTAGTTGTGTTGGCCCGACGGAATGCGACGATTTGCGGGCTCCAACGATAGTTTGATGCTGTCTTGAATGGAAGTCATACCCCAGGGGCTAAAGCCCCCGATTTGAGATGGATTTTAGAGGGCCAAGGCTAAAGCCTTGGCGTACCTAGAAGCAAGGGCAAGGGCGAAAGGCACAAGCAAGGGCAAGGGCGAAAGGCAAATGCACAAGCAAGGGCAAGGGCGATGAGGATGCATTGGCGTAGTTGGTAGCGGCGGCGCTTGGCGCGGTTGCTTCGGCGCGACGGCTTCGATGCGGCTTTACCGATGGTGTAGAGTGCTGTGCCTCGAACGAAGTGCGGGCGTCTGCCGCTTCACTTCGTTCGAGGGCCAGGTTGACAACGCAAAACGAACACAATAACTGAGCCACGGAGCTCCGAGGCACGGCACTAGCGGTCGAGGGAGAACTGGGCGCGGCGGTTCTGCTGCCAGCAGGCCTCGGTCTCGTCTGTGCAGAACTGTTTTTCCTTTCCGTAGCTGACGACGCGGATGCGTGCGGGGGCGACGCCTGCGTTGACGAGCGCGGTCTTTGCGGCGTTGGCGCGGTTCTCGCCGAGAGCGAGGTTGTACTCGGCGGAGCCGCGGTCGTCGCAGTATCCGCCGATGACGATGCGGATGTCGGGGTGGGCGACGAGATACGACGAGGCCTTGACGGTCGCGGCCTGCGCGTCGGGGCGGAGGTCGTAGCTGTCGTAGTCGAAGAAGATGTCTGGGACGTTGTCGTGGAAGGCGGCCTCGGAACCCATGTCTGCGGCACCCGTGTCGGCTGGGGCGGTGGGCGCGACGGGTACGCGGACGGTGACGCGGACGCTGGCCTCGGTGGTGCCTCCATCTCCCTTGGCGACGATGTGGAAGTTGGTGGAGGTGGAGGGCGCGACGGTCTGCGTGCCGTTGGGGTTGACGGGGCCGATGCCGTCGATGGTGACGTTGTTGGCGTCCGTGGTGCGCCAGTTGAGGACGACGGACTGGCCGAGGTCGATGGCGAGGGGATCGGCGGTGAGGGATGCGGTGGGCACGGGCGGCAGCGGCGCGGGCGTGGGCGCAAGGCTGTTTGGATTGGTGCCGGTGGCAGCGTTCTTGTGGCAGCCGGAGAGGGCGCAGAGTGCGGCCGCCAGCAAGAGGGCGGCGCGGTGCGGCCTGGCTGGCCAGGCACGGAATGATCTCGGCTGAAACGGTCGTGGGTCGGTCATCACTTTCTCCTGCGTTGCCAAAGCTGCATCCGTCTTCGTTGCCACTGCTATTTCAGTTCGGTGTGCGTCGTTCCGCCCATCATAATGTTGCCAACGCTTCGTCCATCTTATGTTGCCATGAATTCGTCCATCTTAAGCTGCCAACGCTTCGTCCATCTTATGTTACTGAAAATCAAGACAGCCGTCAGGGATTTTTGGACAGAGCGCGCTGCCGCGCGGGTGGAGTGTCATTTCCAGCTCCAGTTGGGCATGTCCGCGCCTGGGCCGGTGAGGGGACGGCGCTGGGTTCCATCGGCGAGCATGGACCAGATGCGCATGTGTTCGGGTCGTCCGTCGGCGGAGTTGGCGTAGGCGATGTGCCGTCCGTCGGGGGACCAGGAGGGGAAGTCGCAGCGTCCGCCGTCGTGGGTGAGCTGGAGGATGGTGTGCGCGCCATCGGCGTTGGGCGCGACCTGGATGACGTAGATGTCCTGGCCACCGGGCGCTCCGGGGCCGTACTTGCGGTCCCAGGCGAAGGTGATGTACTGCCCGTTGGGCGACCAGGAGGGCGAGGAGGCGTAACCTCCGTCGGTGAGGCGCTGCACGCTGGAGCCATCGGAGTTCATGATGTAGAGCTGGGGCAGGCCGGTGCGGTCGCTGACGAAGGCGATCTGCGCGCCGGTCTTGGGGTTGTATGCGGGGGAGACGTTTCCACCGCGGAAGCTGGTGATGCGGCGGGCGAGGTTTCCGTTGGAGTCTGCGATCCAGATCTCGAAGGAGCCGTTGGGCGCGGCGGCGTATGCGAGTTCGTTTCCGCTGGGCGCCCAGGCGGGAGACTCGGCGCTGCCGTTGCCGCTGGGGAAGTCGATGTAGCGATCGAGGAGGAAGGAGTACATCTTGAGCTGGAAGCCGTATTTTCCGAGCGAGGCGAAGGCGAGGCGGGAGTTGTCCGGCGAGATGCGGGGCGAGATGGAATCGGTGCCGAGGTGGGTGATGGCGTGCTGGTTGGCGCCGTCGTAGTCCATCGCCCAGATCTCCTTGATGCCAGGGGAGAGGCGATCGACGTAGTAGATCTTTGTCTCTGCGATGCCGGGGACACCGCCGCCGAGGCGGTATACGATCTCGTCGGCGAAGCGGTGGGCGGTCTGGCGGGCTGCGTCCTCGGTGGGATCCACGCTGTATTGCTTGGCGATGACCTGGGGGTACTGGAGGTTTTTGGTGTCGAAGAGGTAGCCGTTGACGACCAGCTTGCCGCCCGCGACGCCAAGCGATCCGAAGGCGACCATGGCCGCGCTGGAAGGGGCGTTGGAGTAGTTTTGCAGGACGATCTCGGGGGGCGCGCCAGGCGTGCCGGCGGGGAGAAGGCTCTTGGATACGATGTCGAAGATGCCGGCCGAGGCCAGGTCGGCGTAGAGGGTAGCGTCGAATGTCTGCTTGCAGGTAGCGGTCTGAGGGTCTGCGGCGAGGGGCTTGAAATCGGCGACGGCGAGGCGGATGGAGGTTGCACCGGAGCTGGTTCCGGTGAGGATATTGTCCTGCGCGCGGGCGGAGGGGGTGCAATGCACGGCCAGGATGAAGGCCGAAACCAGGAGGGCCAGAATGGAATGGAACGGGATGGAGCGCACGCGGCGTATGTGGGTCTTGCTGTCCATGCTCTCTATGGTAGACGGTTCAAATCAATCTTTGGTTGTCATTGGCGGTACCTGTACATTCTCCGCGATGCGGGGGCCAGTCTTGTTATGAAGAGGCCATGGGGATTCTTCCGGTTCGACAAGATTCGGGCCGAATGGCATTCGGATCGAATGGCAAAATTTTGTTCATTCTATTGGCGGGGCGGGGGATCGAAGTAGTAGGTGACGTTGATGTGGTTGCCGGTATAGGCGTCGGGCAGCGGGCCGAAGGTGTCGATGTGCCGGACGGCGGTGAGGGCGGTGAGGTCGAGGGTGGAGTCTCCGCTGCGCTGCGCGATCTGGATGTGGGTGAGGGAACCGTCGCGCTCGACCTGGAAGGTGATGTAAACGCGATGGCCGGCGGCCTGCGGGTCGAGCATTCCGGTGTACCACTGCTGGGCGACCTTCTGCGTGATCTGCTGGACGTAGTAGGCGAAGCGGGTGCCGAAGGCGGCGTCTGGGATGCCGATGTTGACGGTTCCGGCGCGGGTCTGGGTGCTGCTCATGGCGATGTTGAGGCCGGTGGCCTCGCCGGTCTGCACCTGGTTGGGATTGACGTGGCTGGGCTGGGGATGGAGCGGCGGGGCAGGCGTGGTCTTGTCGGCGACCTTGGCAGGCTTTGCGTTCTTGGCGGCGATGGGGATTGCGTCGGGCAGCGGGGCGGCGACGGTCTTGGGCGCGGGGGCGACGGGCGCGGGCGAGGGCTGGTCGGTGGCCAGCATGTTGTTCCGGTCGGTGGGCTGCTTGGGTGGCAGCGGGAGGGCGTCGACCATGGTGGCCTGAATGGCACTGGAGGTGGCCGCGGCGTCTCCCCAGGAGTGCCCGGAGTGGAGGAGCCAGGCGCCGCCGAGGAGCAGCGCGGCGAGAGCGATGTGCAGCAGGAAGGAGCCGGCAAAGCCTGCGCCGAGCGGGTCGTCGCCGGGTGGGATGGCTGTGCGGGTTGCGATCTGAGTTTCCATGGGGCGCGGGGTACGGTTCGGAGTGCAAGAGCGACGAGCGGCGACCGGCAGGAGAAAATGCGGGGGTTCTTCGCTGCGCTCAGAATGACAAGCCTTCAGTTTTCAGAATGACAATCTACAGGTTTACGACAAGACATTCGGCCAATGGCGACGCTTCGGATTTATTTCGATAGCTGCGCAGTTGCATCAACGTTACTTTGCTGCGGCCTCATCCGCAGGCTGGGATTCGAGCGGTTGGGTGACGATGCTGATGTTGACGATGCCCGCGCGTTTGACGGCGTCCATGACGGAGGCGAAGGCGCCGAAGGGGACTTTTTCGTCGGCGCGGAGATAGATGACGCGCTTGGCGGGATCGCCACGGCCAATGCTTCTTAGACTGGCGGTGAGGTCGGAGAGGTTGACTGGCCTATCCGGGCCGCCGGTCTGGAGGAAGACGTTCTGGTCTTTGTCGATGGTGACGACGGTGCGCTGCTCGGTGAGTTGGTTGACGGTGCGGGTGTGGGGCACGGCGACGACGATGCCCGATTGCAGGACCGGCGCGGTGAGCATGAAGATGATGAGGAGGACCAGGACGACATCGACCAGCGGGGTGATGTTGATGTCCGCGAGCGCGGTCTGGGTGCGGGTCTGGCCGCCGCTTCTGGTGGAGAAGGCCATGGCTAAAACGCCCTTCGGCGTGGGGCTGGGATTTCCTCGGGCGGGGGCGGTGGAGCGAGGAGGGCTGCGTTCTCGATGGCGTTGAGCAGCTCTCGTCCGAAGTCGTCCATGCGCGCGGCGAAGTCGCGCAGTTGCGCGGTGAGCTGGTTGTATCCGACGAGCGCGGGGATGGCGACGGCGAGCCCCGCAGCGGTGGTGATGAGGGCCTCGGAGATGCCGGGCGCGACGGAGCGGAGGGTGGCGGCGCCGGCGGTGCCGAGGCCGTGGAAGGCGTCGATGATGCCCATGACGGTGCCGAAGAGTCCGACGAAGGTGGCCCCGTTGGCGATGGTGGCGAGCCATGTCATGCGCGACTCCATGGCGGTGAGTGCCTCGGAGGATGCGGTCTGCGCGGCGCGTTCGAGGGCGGCGGGGTTGCGCGGGGTGCCTCGGCCACCGCTCTGCCGCTGGTACTCGTCGTTGATCTCGTTGAAGACGGAGACCAGGGGGCTGGGGTTGAAGTTGCCGGCGATGGCTGCGATCTCGGAGAGGCGGCCGGACTTGCGGAAGGCGCGCAGAAAGCCGCGGCCCTGCGCGCGCGCGCGGCGGAAGCGACGCCACTTGGAGAGCATGATGGCCCAGGAGCAGATGCTGGCGATGAGCAGGATGACGAGTACGGCGAAGGCGACAGGGCCGGAGTTGCGCACCATCTCGACCAGGGCGCTGCCTCCCGCGCCAACCGGTGGGGGCGCGATGGCTTCATCCTGAAGCAGAGTGAGAGCGAGGGCGAGCGGCGCGGTCGACGGATGCAGAATCATTGGAACTATTATAAAGCGTGGTTTACAGCGGGCTGGAGCCGACACTGAAAGATCAGGCTGGCGCAAGAGATGGGCCTTTATTTTCCCCGGTTCGTGAGGGTTGAACTGAATGGACGGAACCTCGAACGGCAGTCCGCAAGGCAGTAGGCGATGGGCGCAGTGGGCGGAGGTGTTGCCGAAGTCGAGTCGGCTGCGGTTGACAATCGGGCGGGGCGCTCGTCAACTGGAGATGGCGCATTCTGCAAGCGAGGCGCGGCGTAGAGGCTATGGGCAGTGCGGTTGAGATTACGGAGGCAGGCACAGCCCGCGGGCGCGCCTCCCGGCACCACGACAGCGGCTTGCTGGCGATCGGGTTGCTGAAGCTGGCGGAGGCGGCCTTCTTCTTTCTGGTGGGCGTGGGAGCGATCCACTTCATCCATAACGACCTGGGAGATGCCGCACTGCAACTGGCAAGGCGGCTGCGGGTGGATCCGGATGGGCGGCTGATCTCGTTTGTGCTGGACCGTGTGGACTCGATTACGACGCTGCGGTTAAAGCAGATTGGCCTGGCTACATTTTTCTACTCGGGACTGCGGATGACCGAGGGGATCGGGCTGGTGCTGGAGAAGGTGTGGGCGGAGTACCTGACGGTCGGCGCGACGACGGCGTTTCTGCCCTGGGAGCTCTATGAGATTGTGCGGCACCCGGACTGGGTGCGGGCGTGCCTGCTGGCGGCGAACCTGACCGTGCTGGCGTACCTGGTGTGGTGGCTGGGGCGGAACCGGCGGACGGGAGCGGCGAAGGCGGATTGATCGTGCGGGGGGCGAGCGGCCCACTTTCGCTTTTATTTTGTTATCGCAACTTCCGGTGGGGCGCAAGAGGCGGTTTGCGGTGGAACCATCCGGCAAAACACTACCTGTAGTGCCTGTGCATAAATCCACTCTACGGGTAGATTTTTCCACTTCTGTCTAAAAATAAAGTAGCGATTTTTGAATTTAGGGCTTGCCAAGCTCGATTGGCTGGGGCAGGATTGCGGAGTGGAGCAAAGTGGTAAAAAATGGAGCATTGAGGAATTGAACCCATGCTTCTGAGCCAGTTTACTCCTGAAAGCGGTTCAATCCGGGCTGGCGAGGTTGGTTCGGGGCGCTGAGGATGCGATGTTTCGAGGCAATCACCCAACACGCGTGGACGAGAAGGGCCGGCTGAAGCTGCCGGCTGAGTTCAAGCGCCGGGTGGATGAGGTGTACGGCCCGCTGTTCTACATCACGAGCATGGATGGGAAGCGAGCGCAGATCTATCCGCTGAAGGAGTGGGAGGAGATCGAGGGGTCGCTGCAGAAGATGTCTCCGATGGATCCGGTGCGGCGGAAGTTTCAGGATGTGACGAATTTTTACGGACAGATGGCGGAGATGGACGCGCAGGGCCGGTTGCTGATTCCGCAGAAGCTGCGGGAGATGGCGAAGGTGACGGGCGATGTGGAGGTCCTGGGGTCGCAGACGTTGCTGGAGGTTGTGAACAGCGAGGTCTTCACCGAGATGATGACGAAGGCGACGGGCGCGGTTGAGCTGACGGACGAGGATCTGAGCGCGTTTGCGGGGAAGACGAGCGAGGCTTAGACCGAAGGGCGAACGAGTTTAGCAAGAGTTTCGATCGGCCCCCAGGGGCAGCACAGAAGGCGGACGGGATGAGCAGACCGCAGCATGTGCCGGTTCTTTTAGACGAAGTTTTGCAGTACCTCAATGTGCGGCCGGGCGGCGTGATTGTGGATGCGACGGTCGGTCTGGGCGGGCACTCGGCGGAGATTGCGAGGCGGCTGGGGGCGACGGGCAGGCTGATCTGCTTCGACCGCGATGCGCAGGCGATGGATCTGGCGAAGGCGAGGCTGGACGAGGTGAGGGCCGAGGTTGGCGAGGCGATGCCCGCGGTGGTCTTTGAGACGCGGGCGTTCTCGGAGTTGGACAGCGTGATCGCGCCGGGAAGTCTGGACGGGTTGCTGGCGGACTTTGGCGTGAGCAGCCTGCAGTTGGACGAGGCACAGAGAGGATTCAGTTTTCGGCTGGATGCACCACTCGATATGCGCATGGACAGGCGCCGAGGGGAGACGGCCGAGCAGGTGGTAAATCGGGAAGACGAAAACGAACTCGCCGACCTGATTTACGAATTTGGAGAGGAAAGGAGGTCGCGGGCAATCGCCAGAGCCATTGTGCGGGCGCGGCCGATACGGACGACAGCGGAGTTGGCTGGGATCGTATCGGCCGTGGCCCGGCCAATGAAAGGCGAGAAGATCCATCCCGCGACGCGGACCTTTCAGGCGCTCCGAATTCGAGTGAACGATGAGTTGGGCGAGATCCGGTCGCTGCTGGCAGGCGCGCCGTCTCTGCTGAAGCCGGGAGGAAGGCTGGCGACGATCAGCTTTCATTCTCTGGAGGACCGGCTGGTGAAGGACGCGCTTCGCGAGGCCGGACGCGACAGGATCTTTGCAGTGCTGACCAAGAAGCCGGTGGTTGCGGACGAGCAGGAACAGATGCGCAACCCGCGATCGAGAAGCGCGAAGCTGCGAGCGGCGGAGAGACTGGGAACAGAGACCGGGAAACAGGGAGCAGGGAGCAAGTACAAGAGATAAGAACCAAGGAAAAGGAGGGGCGATGGCGACGACGGCGTTGGTGGAACAGGGAACGGTCTTCGGGATGGGAATGGGCGGCATGAACCATGCGTCGCAGGCGCGCGCCGCGCGCAACCGCGAGCTGTTCGAGATGCAACGGCGCGCCCGTCGCGGGCCGACGCCCGAGGTATTTTTTGCCAAGCACATCGACAACAGCCGCATTGTAAAGGCCGACGATCCGAAGCGCAGGCGTGAGATGCGCGTGTTTACGATGACGATGAGCCTTCTGTTTCTGCTGGTGATGATCTATGTGTGGCAGCACTTTTCTGCGATCGAGGCGGGCTACCAGGTGGAGACGCAGAAGCAGCAGGTGGCGCAGATGATGGAGCGGAACCGGCAACTGCGGTTGAGCGAGGCCGAGTTGAGCGACCCAGGACGGATCGACCAGATAGCGCGCCAGCTTGGGCTTGGGGCGCCGCAGCCGGGCCAGGTGGTGCGCCCGGATGGGGCCGTGGGCAACGCTCCGGTCCTGGCGCAGGCGTCCACGCCGATGCTGCCCTAAGTACAACAGTTGAGTTGAAAGAGGGTGAGTTGGGTGTGGCAGGGATTCAGCGACGCGACGGTTTACTTGCAACTCATCCCCAATGACTCACAACTGTTTCTACGCCGATGAATAAAGCGACCCGTCAGAGCACGCGCCGGACACTGACCGCACCGATCCGCAAGGCGCGCTTTGCGTGGGTGGCGATATTTTTCTGCGCGTGGGTGGGTGCGATCGGCGCGCGCCTGGTGTGGCTCCAGGTGGTGCAACACCTGGAGTGGATGGACAAGGCGAAGCACCAGCAGGAGCGGACGTTCGAGGTGGCCCCGCAGCGGGGCGTTCTGTACGACCGCAACCTGCGCGAGCTGGCGATGACGGTGTTGGTGGACTCGGTGTTCGCGGTGCCGTCGGAGCTGGGCGAGAACCGCGCGAACGCGGCTGAGATGCTGGCCAAGGTGGTGCATTCCGATGCGGACGACAACTTTACATCGGAGAAGGAGATACTGGCGCGCTTCGACGAGTCGAAGAACTTTGCGTGGGTGGCGCGACGGGTGGATGCGGAGACGGCCAAGCGCGTGATGGAGTTGAACCTGAAGGGCGTCTACCTGACGGACGAGGACAAGCGGTTTTATCCCAATGGAGACATGGCGGCGCAGGTGCTGGGCTACGTTGGGACAGACGATACGGGGCTGGGCGGGCTGGAGTTGAACTTCGACGACGATCTGCACGGCACGCCGGGCCACAGGCTGATGGCGGTGGACGCGAGGCGCCACGCGATGGGCAGCGTGGAGGACGAGCCGATGCCGGGCGAAAACCTGGTGCTCAGCATCGACGCAAACATCCAGTACATGGCGGAACGCGCGCTGGACGCGCAGATGGCGAAGGTGAAGGCGGCGCATGGGACGGTGGTGGTGCAGGACCCGCACACGGGACAGATCCTGGCGCTGGCGATCTCGCCGCGGTTCAACCCGAACGACTCGCGGCACATGGAGCCGGGCTCGCTGACCGACCTTGCGGTGAGCGACGTGTATGAGCCTGGATCGACCTTCAAGCTGGTGACTTATTCGGCTGCGATCGACGCGGCGGGCGTGGAACCGACGGACATTGTGGACTGCCAGGGCGGTTCGATGACGATGTTCGGGCGGACGCTGCACGACGACAAGGACGACCACTTCGGCGCGGTGACGGTGCAGTATGCACTGGAGCACTCGAGCGACGTGGGCGCGGCGAAGATGGCGTTGAAGCTGGGGCCGGAGACGTTTTACAAGTACATCAAGGCCTACGGCTTCGGCGATCGCACGGGCATTGAGCTGCCCGGCGAGACGCGAGGGCTGCTGCAAAGCCCACGGAAATGGGGGGCGACCAGCATTCTGTCTCTGGCGATCGGGCAGGAGATCGGCGTGACGCCGGTCCAGCTTGTGACGATGGTGAGCACGATTGCCAATGGCGGGGTGTACATGCCGCCGCACATCCTGCTACAGGCGACCGACGAGACGAAGGGCGATCCGCGGCTACAGCCGGCTGCCTTCCGGCCCGCGAACCAACTGCCGGAGGTTCTGCCGGATGGGGCGCACCGCGTGATCAAGGAGCTGACGGCGGCCAAGATGCGTTCGATGATGCAGGGTGTTGTGATGGAAGGCACCGGGACAACCGCGCAGTTGAATGGGTATAGCGCAGGCGGCAAGACAGGGACTGCGCAGAAGGTGGACCCGGCGACGCATACCTACTCGCATACGAAGCTGGTGGCGAGCTTTGCGGGCTTCGCTCCGGTCAGCTCTCCGGCGATCTCGGTGGCGGTTGTGATCGATACGCCGACGGTGGGAAGTTTTTACGGTACGGCGGTATCGGCTCCAGTCTTCCAGGTCCTCGCACAGGAGGTGTTGGAGTATCTGGGCGTGCCGCACGACCAGCCGGTGAAGACGCCGAAGGAGTTGCAGACCGCGGCCTCGCAGGTGGAGCAAGACGACGCTCCGAGCGAACGGGTTGGCGACTTGAACGCGATCTTCGACGCGATCAACAACCTGCCCGCGGACGATCCGCTGCGTGCTTCGCCCAGCACGGCGACGGAGGCGGGCGCGCTGGGCGGGAGCGCGACAAACGATGCGGGGCGTGCGTCGTCTGCGCCGGCGGAGAACGTGGGTGCTGCAAAGCCGGCGCTCATGCTGAGTGCAGTGCCTGCGAAGGCGCAGACCGCGTTTGGCGCGAATGGCGGGACGGATGCGCGAGTGGCGGGCGCGGATGGCGCGTTGCGCGTTGCGACGGTTGTTCCGCAGGCGCAGCCGCGCGCGAGCGGCGCGGTGGTGGTGAATGCGGGCGAGCGGGTCGCGGTGCCGTCGTTTACGGGCGATGCGCTGCGCCGCGTGGTGGAGACGGCGTCGGGGCTTGGTCTGCGGGTCGAGCCGGTGGGCAGCGGCGTAGCGCGGGAGCAGGCGCCCGCGGCCGGAACGATGGTTCCGTTGGGCACGGAGGTGGTTGTGCGCTTCGCGCGGTAGGGATGCCAAGCTGGTGGGTGGGCCGGTGGGAGAGCAGGTGGGGAGCGGAGGCAGCGTTGCACTGCGAAGGTTCGGCCATAGAATTGGAGTATGAGGTGGGCCGACGCGCTGAAAGAAGTTGCGGGGATTGAGAGTGCCGATACGGCGGTCGATGTGACTGGCGTCGAGTACGACTCGCGTCGCGTCGGGCGTGGTGCTGCGTTTGTGGCCATGCGAGGCGGCAGCACGGACGGCAATCTATATATCGATGCGGCCATTGCGCAGGGCGCGGCGGCGATCGCGACCGACTCGCGGGAGGCGTATGCGCGGCTGCGGCTTGCGCACCCGGAGATGGGCGCGGTGCATGTTGCGCACGGGCGGCGCGCGCTGGCGAAACTGAGCGCGGCTGTGATGGGGCACCCGGAGCGAAGGCTCAAGATCAGCGCGGTGACGGGGACGAACGGGAAGACGACGACGGCGCATCTGCTGGAGCAGATGCTGCGCAGCGTGGGGCGGCGGTGCGTGCTGATCGGAACGATCGAGACGCGCATCGGCGACGCAGTGCGCGAATCGCCGCACACTACGCCGGAGCCGCGCGACCTGTACGAGATCTTTGCGGAGGGGGTGCGCGCGGGGGCGACGGAGGCGGTGATGGAGATGAGCTCGCACGCGCTGGATCAGGAGCGCGTGTGGGGCGTGCCGGTGGATGTGGCGATCTTCACAAACCTGACGCAGGACCATCTGGACTACCACGGGACGATGGAGGCCTACGCCGCGGCGAAGGCGAAGCTGTTTGCGGGGGTTGGGACGACGGGGCCACGCGTAGCGGTGGTCAATGCGGACGATCCCGCGGCGGAGATTGTGGCGCGCGCGGCGCAGCACTCGCGGCGTGTGTCGTACAGCTTGTGCGGGCGCGGCAACCTTCGCGCGGAGCGGCTGCGGATACAAGCGAGCGGCACGCAGTTTCGATTTGTTACGAACTTAGGCACGGCCGAGATCCAATCGCCGCTTGTGGGGCGGGTCAACGTCCTGAACCTGCTGGCTGCGATGTGCGCGGCGCTGGCGCGGGGGTTGACGCTGGATGAGATTGCCGCGGCGGCGCGCGATTTGAGGCAGGCGCCGGGGCGGTTTCAGGTTGTATCGCCTGACGATACGAGGATCGCGGTGGTGGTGGATTATGCGCATACGGAGGACGCGCTGCGCAACCTGATTGCGCTGGCCCGCGAGTTGGTGCGAGAGCGCGGCGGGCGCGTGATTACGTTGTTTGGGTGCGGCGGCGACCGCGACCGCAGCAAGCGCCCGCGCATGGGGAGAGCCGCGGCGGAGGGAAGCGACCTGGTTGTGTTGACGAGCGACAACCCGCGCGGCGAGGAGCCGATGGCGATCATCGAGGAGGCGTTGGCCGGGGTCCGCGAGACGACGGTGGAGTGCATCGTCGAGCCGGACCGCGCGGCTGCGATTGCGATTGCGATCCACGCAGCGCGCAAGGGTGACATCGTACTGCTTGCGGGCAAGGGGCACGAGAAGGTGCAGGTGCTGCGCGAGCGGACGTTGCCGTTCGACGACGTTGCGGTTGCGGAGGGGATTTTGAAGGAGATGCGGTGAGGCTGACGCTGGGGCAGGTTGCGGAGTGGATTGGCGCCGAGGGAGAGTTCGCAGCGAACGCGGAGGCGGTGGGCTACTCGATCGACTCGCGCACGGTTGCGGCGGGGGAGCTTTTTTTTGCAGTGCGCGGCGAGCGCCTCGATGGACACGACTTTGTGTCGGCGGCGCTGGCCCAGGGCGCGGTGGCCGCGGTGGTGAGCGTGGGATGGGTTGCGCCGCAGGGGATGGATGCAACTCGGCTGCTGCGCGTTCCCGATCCAGATGGATGCGGCGCGCTGGCTGGATTGCAGCGGCTGGCGCGGATGGCGCGGCGGGAGTGGGGCGGGCGCGTGGTTGGGATCACCGGATCGGCGGGCAAGACGACGACGAAGGACGCGGTGGCGCAGGTGCTGGGCGCGCGGTTTCGGGTTTTAAAATCGCAGGGCAACCTGAACAATGGGTTTGGGTTGCCACTGCAACTGCTGCGGTTGGAGGCGGAGCATGAGGTTGCGGTGATTGAGATGGGAATGAACCACGCGGGCGAGATCGCCGCGCTGGCGCGCATCGCGGAGCCGAACTGGGCGGTGGTGACGAACGTTGCGCCGGTGCACCTAGAGAACTTTGCGGATGGCATTGCGGGGATTGCGCGGGCGAAGTATGAGCTTGTCGAGGCGCTGCCGATGGATGGGACCGCGATCCTCAATTGCGACGACGAATACGTTGCGCGGTTTGGCGAGGGGATGGGCGGGCGCGCGGTTTTTTATGGAACCAGCGACTGTGCCGACGTTCGCGCGGGTGGGATTGTAGAGCATGGCGCGGAGGGCGTGGCGTTTACCGTGACGGCGCAGGGCGAGCGTGCGAGCGTGCGACTGCATTTGTTGGGGCGGCACAATGTACACAACGCGCTGGCGGCGATTGCGGTGGGTTTGCAGAGCGGCATGACGCTGAAGGAGTGCGCGACGGCGCTGGGCGAGATGCGAGCGGGCGACAAGCGTGGGGAGGTCGTCGAGTGGCGCGGGGCAAGGATCGTCAACGATTGTTACAACTCCAATCCGCGCGCTTTGGATGCGATGGTGGATGCGCTGCTGGCGATGCCGGTGACGGGGGAAGGCAGGCACATCGCGGTGGTGGGCGAGATGCTGGAGCTTGGACAAGAGGGCGAGGCGTTGCACCGGGCGTGCGGCGAGCGCATGGCTGCACGCGGCGTGGACGCGGTGGTGGGAGTGCGTGGGCTGGCGGCGGCGGTGGTGGAGGGCGCGGCACATGCCGGCACGGAGGCGATCTTTGTGGCGACGCCGGAGGAGGCTGGAGCGTGGCTCAAGGAGAACCTGCGCGCGGGCGATGCGGTGCTGTTGAAGGCCTCGCGCGGAGTGAGGCTGGAGGGCGCGCTGGCTGCGCTGGCGGAGTAAGTTAGGGGCCTTGCGGCGATGGTGTAGCGGCTTGTTCGCCGATACGATGGCAGGGCGGGCGGGGATTTTATGGGCATGGCTTTGTCTGGCGAGCTTGGATTCGCGATTGGGCCGGCGATGGTTGTTGCGGCTGCGCTCACGCTTGCCCCACTTGTGGCGGCGGCATTTTTTTCAACGCGGCTGAGTGCCTGGGTGGAGCGGCTGCCGCTGCCGCTGCGGGTCTTGTCACCGGCTGCGCTGTGCGTGCCGTATGTGTTGGTGACGGTCTCGCGCGGAAGATTTTGCTGGGAGTGGTTCGCGTTGTACGCGCTGCTTCCGGTTGCGGTCTGCGCGCTGCTGTGGCAGGCACGGCTGGCCGATGGCGCGCAGCGTGGCAACTGGCGGGACTATCTGGTGCTTGCGGTGCTGGGGCTGGCGGTCGATCTGCGCTGGTTTGAGCGCGCATGGCCGGCGCACCTCGCGGTCTTCAACAAGATGCTGCTGCTGGACGCGGGGACCTATGGGTTCATGCTGGTGCGGCGACTGGATGGAGTGGGGTTCGATCTGCGGCTGCGAGTGCGAGACCTGCGCACGGGTGTGAGGGAGTTTGGGTGGTATGCGCCGATGGCTGTTGCGCTTGGGCTGGGCTTGGGCTTTCTGCATCTCCATGCGGCGCGGCCGCGACCGGCCGGGCTTGCAGGTGCGTTTCTCTTTACGTTCGCGTTCATCGCGGTGCCGGAGGAGCTGTTCTTCCGGGGGTGGATGCAGAACCTGCTGGAGCGGCGGCTGGGGCGCACGCCCGCGCTGCTGGCGACGGCGGCGGTCTTCGGGTTGGCGCACTTCAACAAGCGCGCCGCGCACTTCAACTGGCGGTACGTTGTGCTGGCCGCGCTGGCGGGGATTTTTTACGGACGTGCGTGGCGGCGCGACCGCCGGGTTGGGGCCTCCGCGACCACCCATGCGCTGGTGGACACGGTGTGGAGTCAGTGGCTGCGCTGAGCAGGATGCTGCGCGGGGTAGGCGATGTATCCGAGGCCGACGCGCATGTTGCGGATGACGGGGCGGGGAATGGCCATCGCGACGGTGATCCCCAGGATGGCGTGCGCCAAGGCCAAGGGGTAGAGATTGCGGTAACGCAGGAAGAGCAGGCATGCCGCGAGGCCCCAGAGGAAGGTGACCGCGACCAGGATCGGGCTGGGCAGGTGGGCGAGCGAGAAGATGGTTGCGGCCGCCAGCGCGGCGGAGTTTGGGGTGCGCATTAGACGCAGCAGGCGCGCGAGGAAGAAGTCCTGCAGCAGGACCTGTTGCAGGACGGCCCAGATAGCGTAGCCAAGATAGCGGCGGAGAAACGGGATGGGGCCGCCAGGCCACTGCAGCGTGTGCATTTGAGCGGCGATGAGGATGGCGATTGCGGAGCCAAGGAGTGCCGCGCCAACCACCCAGGAGGAGCGCGCGAGGTTGGCCGTGCATAGGCCCATCCGCTTCCAACTGGTGAAGGAGATGGAGAGGACGGCTGCGAGAAAGACGGCGGCAACGCAGTAGAGAGGCTTCTGCCAGGGGCGCGGCGTCCAGAGCACGACGAGGATGAGCGCGTATCCGATGGAAAGCTCTGCCAGGTCGCGCCGCTTGCTGCCTGTTGTGTCCGCGGGGCGCATGAGGAGATGGTAGCGCGGTGGACGCGAATACGCGAAAGGCACACACGGAGAAGATCTACGCAATGGGATAGAGCGTGCGGTACCGGCAAAGATGCGGGGATTCTTCGCTGCGCTCAGAATGACAAATCTTTCTTTGATAGCGGCAGTGAAGATATAGCGGCAGTGAAGATGCTCCGGGTTGCGCGGATGAGTTCAGGCGGATGGCATGGCGAGCGGCCACCAGTCGAGGCGGGGCAGGGCGGGGTAGTAGAGCGCGAGACGAACCTTCTTGGGTGCGGGGAGGTCCGGGGGGTGCGGAAGCTGGGTGAGGATGCGGGCGTAGGTTTCGAGTTGTGGGGCGTAGGTGGCGCGCTGGTGGGCGAGGAAGTCGTCGAGGCTGGCGGAGCTGTGCGGCGTGGAGGTCTTGTAATCGACGATCCAGAGGACGTCCTCGCCGGGGGCGCGAGGGTCGGCCCCGGCGCGAAAGATGCGGTCGATGCGGATAGAGATGGGGTGGATGGCGGCCTGGCCGTTGGCGGTTTGAGGCGTGGGCCATGCGGTGAGGGCAAGCTCGCTGGAGGCGCAGGCGTTTGGCGCGAGCAGCCAGAGGCCGTCGGGATCGCGCAGGGTGTTTTCGAGGGTGGCCTGCGCTTCGAGGGCGAGGCGGTTGACGGTGGCGTGGGGCAGGCCGTCTGCGCGCAGGAGGGCGGCGAGGCGCGGGGGCCAGGTGGGGAGTTCGGCGAGCAACGCGGCGGGGGAGTGGCCGGTGGCGATGCGGGTGGCGCAGGATTCGAGCGCGGCGTGGACGACGTTGCCGAAGGAGCGCGCGGCAAAGGAGCCTTCGGGACGAGAGAACGGGGCGTGGTTGGAGGCGGGGCCGCTGTCTGGGTCGCCGCTGGGGAGCCTTTGGGCGCGCGCGGCGGCGATGCGCTCGTCGGGATCGAAGGCGAGAGGAAGGCGTTCGAGTGTGAAGGCTGCTGAGGCGGCGAGATCCAGGGTCAAGGGGAGAGGTTCCATGGCGTTCGGGGAAAGATGCGGGGGAGCCACCACTGCACTGTGCTCCGGTCGGGAGGATGGATTCTCTTGGCTGGGGTCTGTCTCCGCGGCGGCGAAGTGGGGCTGGGCGGCGGGCCATGCGGCGTTGAGGAGGCTGTTGTAGCGAGGGACGATCTGCCCTTTGGCGGAGACGGTGGGAGCGGCGAAGAGGTGCAGCTCCTCTCGGGCGCGGGTGCAGGCGACGTAGAAGAGGCGCTTGCGCTCGGCGGCCTCGCGGGCGCTGTGGATTGCGTTGAGCCAGTTGTTGAGGGCCTTCGACGGTTCGCCGCGACCGGCGATGGGTGCGAGCATGATGTGGGCCGGGCGGTCGTTGGGCTGGCCTTCGGAGGTGGCGGGCTGGAGTGCGGTGTCGATCTCAGACCAGGTGAGGAGACGGGTTGGGCTTCTGCCGGGGCCGCGCTCGAGGGCGGGAACGACAACGACATCCCACTCCAGGCCCTTGGCCTTGTGGATGGTGAGGAGTTCGACGAAGGGGGTTCCGGGGGGGATTGGATCGGGTTCGGCGTAGAGCTTTTGTAGGTGGGCTTGGAGGAGGGTTGGGTCGAGCAGATTGATGGACGAACTATCTTTTTCTTGAAGTTGAAGTTTATCCAATAACTGAAAGAAAATAATTGTGTTATTGAGTTGAGTCCTGTTGAGAAATACGTCTCCTCCGAGGGAGCGCCAAGCGCGCTCGACGAACTGGGCGGGGGTGAGGCGGGTGCGCTGGGCGGTGGCGTCGGCGAGAACCTTGCCGACTCGTTGAAGGCGCTGGCGGGAGTCGTCGGGGAGGAGGTGAGCGCGATTCTCGATGAGGCTGTGGATGGAGTGGCTTTGGAGGGTGGGATCGTCGGCCCCGGTGAGGGTGTGCAGGTCGGCGAGCGAGAGGCCGCACCAGGGGGCGCGCAGGACGGCGAGGGCGGCGACTCGGTCGGCGGGATGAAGCAGAGCGCGGGTGAGCGCGGTGAGGTCGAGGATCTCCTGGCGGTCGCTGAGGGCTTCGATCTCGACGGCGCGGAAGGGAATTAGGCCGAGGTCATCCTGTTGTTTGAGGGCAGCGACGATCTCGTTGAGGTGTTTCCGGTTGGAGACGAGGACGGCGAGCTGCCAGGGTTTGGTTCGACCTGCGGGAAGCGGCTTGGTGAGCCATACGCGGGCGATGCTGCGGACTTCGAGGGCGTCTCGGCGGGATTGTTGCTGCTTGAGTTGGGCGAGAGTGAGAGGGGCGGTGGCTGCGTCGTCCGGGATCGACGCGATGGGGTTGGCGTGCCAGACGGTGGCGTGGGCGTGGGGCGAGGCGGGGAGGGTGGGGTCGGCAGATGTGTAGGGGAGGTCGTCTTTGGGAGGGAACATTAAGCTAAAGTTTTGGTTGAACTCTTCGACTAGAGCACTCTGAGAGCGGAAGTTAGCGGTGAGGCAGAGGCGGGTGAGAGGTAGGTCGCCGAGGTGTTGGGAGTGCAGGGCGCGGAGGAAACGCTCGACACGGGCCTGGCGGAAGAGGTAGATGGATTGGCGGGGGTCGCCGACTAGAAAGACGGTCTGTGAGTATCCGTCCCACGAGGCGGTGAGGAGTTCGATGAGGGTGTACTGACTGGTTGAGGTGTCCTGCATCTCGTCGACGAGGAGGTGCTGGAGGCGCGCACCGAGTGCGGAGGCGAGGTCTTCTGGGCCGGAGTCTGCGGCGAGGGCGTGGCGGGCGAGGAGGCTGAGTTCGGTGAAGTCGCACTGGTTGCGGGCGGCGAAGACGAACTGGAGCTCGACCAGAGCGCGGCTGAGGACGCGGAAGAGAGACTTGGCGACGGTCCACTGGTCGGCGGGGTAGTGGGCGGGCGGCAGGGAGCGGATCTTCTCGAAGGTGCGTAGGAGGTCGTCGCGGTCGCGGAGGGCGTCAATCAGGGAGACCAGGCGGGTGTGGTTGGAGTGTTTTCTGTTGTAGCCAAACTTTAAGTTTTTTCCGGTGATGCCTCTTTCCTTGCGCCAGCCTCCATCGCCGACGATGAGCAGGTGAATCAGGGAGAGCCAGTGGTCGAGGTGCTCGGCGAGGGCTTCGGGTGGGGTTCGGAGGTTGGCGCAGAGGGCGATGGGCGACGGGAGTTCGGGATCGTATGGGGCGGCGGGAGCGAGGTCTGCGGCGAGGTTGGTGAGGTCTGCGAGGAGGTTGGCGGGGAAGGCCTGCGCGAGGGTGGTGAGGTCGGCGCGGATGGCTTGGTCGAGGGCAAGCTCGAGGCGAGGCAGGACGTTGGCGTCGAGCCATGCGTCGTCGAGATGTGGGCGGGCGAGGGGGATGAGGTTGCCCCACTGGTCGCGCAGGCTGAGCATGTTGGCGAGGAGGGACTCGCAGTCGGCGAGGTTGCCGTCGCGGTGGAGGAGGAGGTCGCGCAGGGCGGTGTCGAGGTCGGAGTCGCCGGAACCGAGGAGAAGAAGGGTGCGGCGGGCGGCCTCGCGGTGCAGTGGGTCGGCGTCGGTGGTGGGCGTGAGGCGACCGCCCGAACCGGAGAGGACGGGGAGGGTGCGGGCGATCTCTGCGCAGACCGAGTCGATGGTGCGGATGTTGAGGCGGTGCGGCTGGTCGAGGAGGTTCCAGCCGATCTGGCGGTCGCGGGCGAGGACGGAGTGGGCGAGGGCGAGCGTTTCCGACTGGAAATCCGTTGAGGCTGGCGGTGGTTCCTCCGCGGCGGCTGCGAGCTGTGTCAGGACTTTCGGTTTGGCGGCTTCGGTTTCTGCGGCGGCGGTGAGGTGGGCGAGGACGCGGTCGCGCAACTCTGCGGTGGCCTTGTTGGTGAAGGTGATGGCGAGGACCTGTTCGGGCTGCTCGACCGAGTCGTCGGCGAGGAGCTTGAGGAGGCGCTGGATGAGCAGGCCGGTCTTGCCGGAGCCGGCGGGGGCTTCGACGATGAAGGAGCGGTGGATGTCGAGGGCCTCGCGTCGAGCTTCGGCGTCAGGCGGCGGGAGCGGCTGGGCATTGCCAGGGAAGCGGAGGAGTTCAGCCACGGGCGGCCTCCTGAGCAGTGGGGATGGAGTCGTCCGTGTCGGAGTCTTCATCGGAGGCGGCGTCGAGGGTGGCGGGGTTGAGGCGGCAGAGCAGGCGCTGATCGCAGTGCTCGCAGGTCTTCGGGTAGTGCTTGGGATCGACGCGCGCGTTGCCGGAGTGGAAGTCCTCGGCGAGGGCGGTGAGGACGGCGCGCCACTGCTCGACCTGGGCTGCGAGGCTCTCGGTCTTCAGCTTCGCGGCCTTGGGGAGGAGTCCATCGCGCGACTGGTAGCCGAGCAGGCCGAGATCCTTGCCGGGGCGGACGCTGGCGAAGGCGATGGCGGCGAGGTTGGGGACTTCGGAGACGACGGCGTAGAGGGGAAGTTGGGGCGCGTCGGGGCGGTCGCCGAGCCAGTCGGCGGTGCTGGCCGGGCCGGTCTTGTAGTCGAGGATGATCTCGCCGGAGAGTGGGTTGTTGGCTGACGAGACTTCTTCGGGAGTGTCCTCGTCTGGGGCGGCAGGGAGTTGGATGGTGTCGATGCGGTCGACGCGGATCTCGATGCGGAGCGGGCCGATCTGGACGTCGCGAAGCATCTCTTCGCAGGACTTGACGGTGAAGGGCATGCGTTCGGTGGCCTCGAAGTCGAGCCACGAGCGGAGGAGGTTGAGCAGGCGCTGTCGTTCGGCGAGGAGGTAGGCGCGGGGCCAGCCGGGCGCGGGATTGGGGAGATGCCGAGCGATGGCGGCGTCGATGCAGTGGGAGAGGATGCCGTCGCGCTCTTCGATGGCCAGAAGCTGGAGTGCGGCCTGCGTTTCGACGTGGGACCAGAAGCTCTCCAGAGTGGCGTGGACGAGGCTGCCGCGCTGGCGTGGGTCGAGGCCGAACGTGGAGGGTTCGAGCGCAGAGGAGAAGAGGCGCTTTTCGGCGAAGGCACGGAAGCCGCAGGCGGCCTGCGCGGCGAGGATGGATGCGCCGCCACGCAGAGTGCGGTCTGGCGGAGGCGGAATGGGTGCATCGTCGGGGATGGCTTCGAGGGCGATGGGCGCGGGCGCGGATTCGCAGGGAGCGATCTCCTCGGCGGTGCGGAGATCGAGCGTGAGGCCGGATGCGGCGAGGGCGGTGACGACGGAGGACGGACGCTGGGATCCGTCGACGGTCTGCTGCGCGTAGCTGAAGAGGACGGTTGGCGCGCAGGCAGCGATGCGTTGGGTGATGTTGCGTGCGTGTGCGGCGTCGTGCGTTGGGTTGGCTCCGGGCATGGCAAGGTCGCGTTGCAGCAGCCAGGGCAGGAGCGGATTCGGCGTGGGTTTGGAGGGCCATGCGAGGTCGCTGGCGCGCAGGAACCAGAGAGCGTCGAAGGTGGAGCCTGCGGACTCCAGCGGGCCCATGATCTGGATGGGTGCGTGGCGGGATTCTGGGGCGAAGAGTGTCTGTGCACAGATGCGTTCGAGCGCGTCGAGGGCGGCGGCGAAGCGGACGCGCGTGCCGTCGGAGCGGGAGCCGAAGTCGAGGGTGGTGAGTTCGTCGAGGGCGGACTCCCACTTGCGGCGGGCCTGGAACTCGACGCTGCTGTCGCGGCCCGGCGCGGCCGATCCGGCGGCGTCGAGGATCTCGTGGAAGGTTGCGGCCCATTCGGCGTGGGTGCGCTCGGCGGTGAGGAGGCCGCGTTGCAGGAAGAGCGGTCGGAGTGCGCTCAGGTGTTGGAGCAGGTTGGGCAGAGTGGCCGCGCCGTGCTTCGGGTTGGAGGCGAGGGTGAGCAGCGCGTCGAGCGAGATCCTCGGCTGGAGGAGAGGTTGCTGGCGCAGGACGAAGGCATCGAACTCGGCGCGGGCGAGGTGTTCGCCGTTGGCGTGCGAGGTGTCTGCGGCGAAGTGGGGCGAGAGCAGCAGCGCTGAGACGCGGTCGAGCGGGAGCGAACCGGCGGCCCATCGCAGGATGTCGAGCGCGGTGGCGACGATCGGTGTGTTGGCCAGCGGAATGCCGAGCGAAAACTCGAATGGGTCGGAGTTGGCGGGCGCGGCGATGCGGTTGAGCTCGGGCGCGAGCGCCTGGCGGAAGATGCGGTCGATCTCGGCGCGGTCGGTCTCGATTGCGGGAACGACGACGGCGATGCGGGCGGTGGGCCGATCGATGAGGTGGGCGCGCAGCCAGCGGGCGCAAGCGGCGAGTTCGGCACGCTCGTCGGGCGCGGCGACGAGGGTGAGAGTTGCGGCCGGCCCACACTCTGCACTTTCCAGCGATCTCGGTGCGAGTGCGATGGATGAGACCGCCGCGATCTGCGGGCTGAACTCTTGGATCGCGGAGCCAGCGTCGGCGATGGCATCGAGCAGGGCAGACTGCGCAGGCGTTTTGAGGTCGAAGCCGACGAGCAGGAGGCCGGTTGGCGGGATGAGCCGGCCTGCTTCAATGGCGGCGCGCAGAGCTTCGGGGAGCTGCGCTTCGGTGAGGTACTTCGCGCGGGCCGAGCGACGGTCGAATTCGCCGGCCCAGCGGGCGAAGGCGCGCGTGTCGGTACTCGCGACGGCGGATTGCAGACGACGGCGGGCACGGTAGGCGTGCAGCAGGCTCCATGCGTCGGCGGCGAGCGCGGCGAGCGAGTCGATGGGGCGAAGGCTGAGCGCGGCGGTGCCTGTTGCGCTGTCAACTGTTTCGGTCGTCGCTGCATCGTCGTCGATGACGGCGCGCCAGAGGGTGTGCTCCTGCGTGGGGCTGAGCAGGAGTTCGGTTGCGACTCCGTCGAGCAGAAGACGATGCCAGAGGTCGGCGAGCCAGGCGTCCCAGGCGAGGATCGTGGGCGGCTCCCAGAATGGACGGCTTCGAGCGCGTTGGTGGAGATCGAAGGCACGATGCAGCGTACGGGCGGCGCGCTGGTTGGCAGTGACAATGGTAAAGCCGCGCTCAAGAGCCTGCTGAATCGGATGGGGCAGCGCAGCGGAGGATTGCATTTGCCCTTTATACGCCTGTCATCTGCGGAAAGCGTGGCGAGCGGATGCGAGGCCAGGGCGATTGCTTGGCTGTACCGCGGCCAACGCCCCGAAGAACCTCCGTATTTCGTCGTTGTTTGTCTCCTCGTTGAATGCAAGTGCGTAGTTTTCAGGCAACCACGAAGAGTGAGCCTCCAAGCTCACAGCCCAGGAACCAACCGTCTTTGCCCAGAAAGATCTTCAAACGCGATTGCCCTGGCCCATACGCATTATTCGCTTGCATCCATTTTCTTCGCCGGTGTACTCTCACAATCAGGATGAAACAGCGCTCGCCAATGTACGCCTGCTTTACCTATCCCTGCCCATGGCGGCAGGGAGCGGGTCTGCTGGGCTTGCGTGCATCTCTGGATCGATAAAAAAAGATCGAACTTCAGAGCATCCGCCATATCCACGGAGCCGCGACCCAAGCAAATGGTCGCGGCTTTCCTTTTTGCCGCACTGACGTTTTTTGTTAGCCCTGTTCCTTTGCTTGCGCTGTTTTTATTTGCCGTTCCGCAACATAGCGGAGGGCCCTGCTTCTCGCTCTTGCCGTCGCTTTCCACCAAGGAGCCGCAATGATCGTCCAGTCCGCAGCCGAGCCCCACAACGCCGTGGCCGCGCCGCCGCATCTCCAACGCCTCGTTCTCACCGGATTCATGGGTGCCGGCAAGACCACCGTCGGGCGCCTGCTAGCCGATCGCCTTGCCTGGGACTTCCTCGACCTCGATGCCTACATCGAGTCGCGCACTGGCCTCACAGTCCCCTCCATCTTCTCGACTCACGGCGAAGCGCACTTCCGCCAGCTTGAGTCCGCGGCCCTGGCCTCCGCCCTCGGCCGCAGCAGCCTCGTTCTGGCCCTCGGCGGAGGCGCGCCGGAGGTCCTCACCAACCGCCTTCTCCTGGAGCAGACCCCGCAGACTGCAACCATCTTCCTCGACGCCCCATTCGCAACTCTCTTCGACCGATGCATGATGCAGGCCCTCAACCCCGCGGCCTCCGGCATCGCACCCAACGAGGCCGCCAGCCAGCTTCGTCCTCTGCTCGCCGACTCCGCCGCCGCCGAGGCACGCTTTCTCCTTCGCCAGCCCATCTACCGCCGCCTCGCCCAGCTCACGCTGGACACCGCCGGCCTCTCCCCCGAGCAGACTGTCGCCGTCCTCCTCGACCGTCTGGCCACACACAAGCCCTCTGCTTGAGGCACACTGGATGCATCGTACTGGATGCACGGCACCGCGCATCCCGCAAAAGGAGCAGACCCTGCCCACCTCGCCCTCCACTCCGACAGAACAGGACAACGGCATCGTCCGCGGACACATCCTCTTCACCATCGCCGTTCTGCTGGCCCTCGCACTGGCCTGGCGCCTGCGCGAAGTCCTCACCCTCGTCTATATCAGTGCGCTCTTCGCAGTCGTGCTCACGCCCGCGGTCAACGGCATCATGTCCTTCCGGATGCGTGGCTCGCGCCGCATCTCGCGCGGTCTCGCCATCGCGCTCTTGCTCACCTGCGCCTTTCTCGCAATCGCACTCTTCTTCGTCGTCGGTCTCCCGCCCGTCATCCGAAATCTTCGCCAGTTCGCCACCGACCTGCCTGCGCGCATTCCTCCCATCCTCGCCCGCATCAAGCGCATTCCGCTCGCCGACAAGCTCGGAGTCGATGCAATCACGCAACGCGCCGAAGATGCGCTCTCCTCCTCCGCCGCCTTTCTCCTCGCATCCTTCCCGGACTGGATGGGCCACTTCTTCAACCTGCTCACCGCTCTCGTCCTTTGCGTTTACTTCATGCTGGAAGGCGACCGCGCCTACCTCTGGATGCTCACGCTCTTCTCCCCCGCCAACCGCCTGCGCCTCGACTCCACGCTGCAACGCGCCGAGCTGCGCATGAGCAAGTGGCTCTTCGGACAGGCCCTGCTGATGCTCATCCTCGGCCTCTCCAGCACCCTCGTCTTCGGCCTGCTGCACGTCCGCTACTTCTTCCTTCTCGGCATCCTCATGGGCCTGATGAACATCGTCCCCATCGCCGGGGGCGTCGTCACCATCCTGCTCGTCGCCTTTGTCGCGGCGCTCGACTCATGGACCAAGATGGCTGCCGTCTTCCTCTTCTACGCGGTCTACGTCAACATCGAAAACGCAGTCCTCATCCCACGCATCATGCGCCACAGCGTCAACCTCATGGGCCTCGCCATCCTCATCGCGCTCATCGCCGGGACCGAGCTGGCAGGCATCCCCGGCGCGCTCGTCGCAGTCCCCACCGCAGCCCTCATCGCCGTTCTCATGGACGAGTACCTCGTCCGAAAAGACCTCCCTTGACCACCGTCGGCGAGCGTCAACCGCTCACCGACCTTCGCTGTTATCCTTTCCTCCATGTCCGAACTCGCCTTCGCTCAACCGGAACGCCGCAGCTTCCTGCTTCCCGCCCTCATCGCCATCGCCGCGCTCGGCATCGCTGGCGGCCTCTTCTACCTCTACATCGCACACCACACCGTCAAGCTCGCCATCACCCACGTCGCAGTCCTGCCCACGCATACAGTCTTCAAGTCCGACTCCAAGCTCGTCGGCCATCAAGACCCCTTTCAGGACGACTTCTACGTTCTCGCCACGCTCCGCCTCGACAATCGTCTCAACGATCCGGTCTTCATCAAGGACATAACCGCCACGCTCACTGCGTCCGACGGTACCGTTACCTCTACCAGCGCCGTCGAGAAGAACGACCTCGACACCCTCTACACCGCTTTTCCCGCGCTCGTGCCCCTCGCCTCCGCGCCACTGCTGCGCGACACCGCCATCCAGCCCGGCAACCGCGCCGAAGGAATGGTCATCCTCAACTTCCCTATCACCCAGGCCGACTGGAACCAGCGCAAGTCCGCCGACATCACCCTCGACTTCTACCACCAGGACCCCATCACCGTCGCCATCCCAAAACCCTGACAGTCAGTCTTTTAGCAGCCCCGTCTTCCCAGTTGCTCAAGAGATAAAAAATTGTCATTCTGAACGCAGTGAAGAATCCCCGTATTTTTGGGGGCACGGTACCCAACAATCTGTAAAATCTCTCTCGCTTTGCCCTTCCCGATGCGCCGCCGCTGGATCGCCGACACCTGGTCGCCTCAATCCGCTCACCCTACCCACGCCGCCCTCACCGGTGAGCAAGCGATCCACCTCGCGCGCGTCCTTCGCGCCCAGCCCGGCCAGGTCTTCGACGTTGTAGCCAACGGCTTCCTCCACCGCGCAGAAGTCACCGCGGTCTCTGAATCGGAGGTTCGCTTCACCCTGCACGAAGAGTTGCAGTCCGATGCGGCCCTCCCCATCCATCTCCTGCTTGCCGTCTTCAAGTTCGACCGCTTCGAGTGGGCCATCGAGAAAATCACCGAACTCGGTGTCGCCCGCATCACGCCCATTCTCGCCCGCCGCACGGAGAAACACCTTGCCCTCGCCGCCGCCAAGCGCGTCGAGCGATGGCGGCGGATCGCCCTCGAATCCGCCAAGCAGTCTCGCCGAACCGATGTCCCCGAGATCCTCGACCCCATCTCGCTCCCCTCCGCACTCGCCCGCGAGTCCGCCCCCATGCGCATCCTCCTCAGCGAAACCGAGCAGTCGCTTACCCTCGCCGCCGCGTTGGAGGGCGTTCGCCCTTTTTTTAATGATGGCAAGAAGGATTGTTATTCTGAGCGGGGCGAAGAACCCGCGCATTTTGCTCGCTGCGACACCACCCTCGCCCTCGCCATCGGCCCGGAAGGCGGCTGGACTCCCGAAGAGATCTCCGCATTCACCACGCACCACTGGACGCACGTCACCCTCGGCCCACGCATCCTCCGCGCAGAGACCGCAGCCATCGCCGCCATCGCAATCGGCGGCGCACTGCACACAACGCACATCTGCCTTTAGCTGAAGATCTCCTTCATCTTCTCGAACAGCCCACGGCTGGTCGGCGTGTTCTCCACCGTCATCGTCTCACTCAACTGCCGCAGCAGATCGCGCTGCTCCTTGTTCAGCTTGGACGGCGTCGCCACGCGCACCTCCACAACCAGGTCGCCCTTGCCGCGCGAGTTCAGGTGCGGCACGCCCTTGCCGCGCAGTTTGAACGCGCGCCCGCTCTGCGTTCCCTCGGGTATCTTGATCGTCGCCGGCCCCTCCAGCGTCTCGATCTGCAACTCCGCTCCCAGCGCAGCCTGCGGAAACGAGATCGGCAGGACGCAGTGCAGGTCGTCCCCATCGCGCTCGAAGAACTTGTGCGGCTTCACGCTCAGCACCACATACAGATCGCCCGCCGGCCCGCCAAAACGCCCCGCCTCGCCCTCGCCCTGGTAGCGGATTCGCGTCTCCTGTTCCACGCCCGCCGGGACCTTCACCATGATCGTGTGCTTCTTTGCCTGCAATCCCTCGCCACGGCACGCCGTACACGGGTCGGCAATCGTCGTCCCCGTCCCATTGCATCGTCCGCAGGTCTTGGCCACAGAGAAGAACCCCTGCTGAAACCGCACCTGTCCGCGACCGCCGCACTGCGAGCAGGCCGCCGGGGCCTTGCCCTTCGCGCTGCCCGTCCCGCGGCACTCCTCGCACGCCTCCAGCCGCCGAATCTCGATCTCCCGCTCCACGCCGAAGACCGCCTCCTCGAACTCCAGTTCCATGTCGAAGCGCAGGTCGCGCCCGCGCTGCACACGCGAGGCCCGCCGCCCGCCACCGCCGCCCATGTTGAACATCTCGCCGAACAGGTCGCCGAAGATGTCGCCCAGGTCGCCTTGAAACCCCGCACCCTGAAATGGATTGCCCGCGCCAGGGCCACCGCCCTGGAACGCCGCATGGCCGTACCGGTCGTACGCCGCGCGCTTCTCCGGGTCGCTCAGCACCTGGTACGCCTCGCTGCACGCCTTGAAGCGCTCCTCTGCTTCAGGGTTGTTCGGGTTCCGATCCGGATGGTGCTGCATCGCAAGCCGACGGTAGCTGGCCTTCAGCTCCTGATCGCTCGCGCCCCGCGATACCCCCAATATCTCGTAAAAATCTTCCTTGGTCACGTTTGCCGTCGCACTCATCTCTTAAAGTTTTCCCGCCACAATTATTTTTCGGTCACAATCGATTGTCGCCCATCAAAACGATCTGTCATTCCGAGCGCAGCGAAGAACCTCAGCACTTCGCGCCTGCACTTGCCCCTGTCTTTGCCGGCCGCTACTCACCTACCACGGCCCTGTTGTTCGCGATCCGCACCAGCGCCGGGCGCAGCAGCTTCTCCCGGATGCGGTACCCCCGCCGCACCTCCTCCATCACCTGATGGTCGGGATGCTCCGTCGTTTCGATGCTTCCCAGCGCCTCGTGGACTCGCGGATCGAACTGTGTCCCCACCGTCTCCACCGCCTGCACATGCAGCCCCTTCAGCGCCTCCTCCATCTGCTTCAGGATCAGTTCCACGCCCGCGCGCAACTGCTCCAGCGTTCCGTCCGCCTTCAGCGCCAGTTGAAAGTTGTCCATCACGCCGAGAAACGGCTCGACCGCATGTTGCACCGCGTAGTCCCGCAGGTCGGCCCGCTCCTTCGCCTCGCGCCGGCGCGTGTTCTCGAACTCCGCCTGCAACCGCGCCAGACGGTCCATCAACTGGTCGCGCTCTCCGCGCGCCTGCTCCAACTCGCTCTTCAGCGACGGTTCCCCCAACGCAGCGCTCTCGCCCTCCGCCTGTGCCTCAGCGCCCACAGGCACAGCGTTCCCGCCCGCCGAATGCGTTCCCTCCGCCTGCGCCTCTCCGCCCTTCCCGTCTCTCTCCTTCAACCCTTTGGCTCTCAATTCGCTCTCCTCGATCTCCTGCACCGCCGTTCCCTCGGCCATCCCGTGCCTTCTCCTCATGCAGCTTCCCTCCTCTCTATTGTTGCCGATTCCGGCCAATCGTGCGACCCTCCCCGCACGCGCCCGCCGTCCCACCGCTCAACCTCCACTCGAAGCTCCGCCCCTACCGCACCCACGCATCGCGCAGAAAATCGAAGCTCCCGTCTCCACGCGGCGCCACCCCATGCAATCGCCGCGTATGAACCACCACGTTGTCGGGGAACCACAACGGAATGGTGGGCGCCTCGTCGGCCAGAATCTGCTGCACCTCGACGTACTCCGTGCGCCGCCGCGCCTGCACGACCGCCGCCGGTCCGGACTCCGCCGCAGCCTGAGCCAACAGAGCGTCCCCCCGTGCATTTACATAGTGCCCGCGGTTCGCGCCCTTCGGTGGAAAACTCCCAGCCCCGTACATATAGCGAAAGATGTCCGGGTCTTCGTTCGACCCGACCCACTTCAGAAGGTACATCTGAAACGCGCCGTGCGTTACATCCGCATAGAACGTTCCAAACTCCGCCGAGCGTATCTGTATCTCAATTCCCGCCGCGCGCAACTGCTGTTGCAACACCATCGCGAGTAGCCGCGTCGTCTCGTCCGTGCTGATCTTCAGCGTCAGGTGCAGCCGAATGCCGTCGCGCCCCGCCGGCAACCCCGCCGCCTGTAGCAGCGCCGCCGCGCGCGCCGGGTCGTGCGGATACTGCGCCAGCTCCGCATCCGTCGCCGCCGCCCAGTCTCCCGGCGGCAGCAGCGTATCTGCCAGCCGTGCCTCTCCGCGCCACAGCGCCGCGACGATTGCGGGCCGATCCATCGCCAGCGCCACGGCCTGCCGCACTCGCTTGTCGCGCAATGCCGGGTCCGCCACGTTGAAGTTCAGATACCACACATTCGACCCCGCCCCGCTCGTCGTCGCCAGCCCCGCAACGTCGCGCAGCGCGTAGACCATGTCTGGCGTCAGCACATTGCTGGCCACGTCCGCCGTTCCCTTTTGCAGCTCCAGCGCGCTCGTGATCGTGTCCGGCACCACCTCGAACCGCAATCGTTGAATCATCGCCCGGTCTTTCTGGCCACTGGCATACGGCAACTGACCGCTATTACCGGGTGCGGGTGCCCCAGGTCTCCATTCTGAGGCCTGGAGGGAATCGCTCCAGCACCCATCAAACCGCTCCAGCACTACATCCTTGTCCTGCACCTGGCTCACAAACCGGAACGGCCCCGACCCCATCGGATGCAGCCCGAAGTCGCTGCCCGCGCCGCGCGGAACCACGCCAAACAATCCATCGCTTAAATTGAAGAGCAGCCCTGCGTCGGGCCGCTTCATGCGCACCACCACGGTCAGGCGGTCGCGCGCCTCCGCATGGTCCACCGTCGCGAACGCACCGCTCTTGGCCGAGATCAGACCCGCCAGCTTTGGCTCGATCAAACTCTCGATGGTCCAAACCACATCCGCCGCCTCCAGCGGTCGCCCGTCCTGGAACCGCACCCCGTCGCGCAGATGGAAGACCCAGGTCAGCGCGTCCGGCTGCTCCCAGCTCGTCGCCAGCCACGGGACGAGGTTGTAGTGCTCGTCCTTCTTCACCAGCGCGTCGAAGATCAACCCGCCCACATGCTCCGACTGCGCGTCCGTTCCCTGCCGTGGATCGAGGTTGTTCGGGCTGCTCTCCAGGAGCACCACCACCGTCCCCGCCTCCCGCACCGGACCATGGCAACCTGCGATCGCCATCGCGGCAGCGAGTATTGAGCAGCGAAGAAGTCTCATCGCGGCCAGCTCACCTTCCCCAGCACCACCGCCCGTCCTGCTCCTGTCGCCGCCGGAACATTTCCCGTCAGCCCGTTCCACGTCAGCCACGCCAGCAGCGCAAACGCCATGCCCTCCTTGGCCTGTGCCGGTACGCCCAGCTCCTCCATCGCCCGCACCCGCACGCCCAGCTCCGCAAACCCCGTGCGCAGCATCGCCATCAGCGTCTCATTCCGCGCCCCGCCCCCAGCAACACACAGATCGGTCTTAGCCTTGGCGGATGGGCCTGCTTCCAGATGCGCTCGCACGAAGCTCCTGTATGCCGCCACCACCGACTCCGCCGTCAGCGCCGTCGCCGTCGCCACACAATCCTCATCCGTTCCTCCCGCAGCACGGCACAGCCCAATCAGCCGCGCCGCAAATCCAGCGCCAAACTCCTCCCGGCCGCAGGACTTCGGCGGCAGCAGAGAGAAGTATTTTGTCTTCCGCAACAGCCGCTCTGCCACGTCGCTCAGCACCCGCCCGCGCCGCGACCCCGCCCCGCCTCTGTCGTACTTCTTCCCAAACAACGCACTCATGCAATGGTCAACGACCATATTTCCCGGCCCGGTATCGAAGGCCATCGCACGATCCAGCCCCGCGCCCGCAGGAATCGCCGTCAGGTTCGCAATCCCTCCCAGGTTCAGCAGAACACGGTCCACCTTCGCCGAGCGAAACAGACAGTAATCCAGCATCGGCACCAAGGGCGCACCCTCGCCGCCCGTCGCCAGGTCCGCCGGTCGGAAGTCGCTCACCACCGGGCAGCGCATCCGCTCTGCGATCACCGCCGCCTCGCCCATCTGCCACGTCGATCGCACCGCAGCGCCGAGGAAGCGCACCGCCCGCGTCTCATGCTGTACCGTCTGCCCGTGGCACCCGACCAGTCCCACCTTCACCCCAAACTTCGCCGCCGCGTCTTCCACACAAGCGGCGTAGATTTGCCCAAGCCGCCAGTTCAGCCGGCTGATCTCCGCCGCCGTCAGTGCCTCGCCCTCCATCACGCGCAGCACCGCTGTCCGCACCGCCTTCGGGTAGCTCGTCTCCAGCAGTCCAATCAGCCTCACCCGCGGCGAACCCCCCGCACGCACGCCCGGCGCAATCCGGCAGATTGCCACATCGACCCCATCCGCCGACGTTCCGCTCATCACCCCCGCCACCACCATCGCCTTGGCTTCGGTCTTTGTTCTCACGGTTCTCACGAGCCAGCCCCCATCTCACGCTGCAACTCCGCCAACAGATTCAGTGCCTCCCTCGGGGTCAGTCCATCCAGATCCACCTCCGCCAGCCGGTCCACAATCTTCTGCGACAGGGGCGTAAACATCGTCATCTGGATCGCCGGGGCAGCCGTCTCTCCCGCGCCGCGCGTCAACGCCGCACCCACCTGCTGCGTCTCCGCCCGCTCATGCAGCTTCAGGACCTCCCGCGCCCGCGCGATCACAGCCCCCGGCAGTCCCGCCAGCCTTGCCACCTCGATGCCATAGCTCTTGCTCGCCGCTCCCGCTTCCACCGTGTGCAAAAAGACGATTCCCGTCGGTGTCTCCTTCACCGTCACGCGCAGGTTCTTCAGCCGCGCCAGCCGCTCCTCCAGCAGCGTCAGCTCGTGATAATGGGTCGCAAACAGGGTCCGCGAACCGATCTTCTCGTGCAGATGTTCCACGGTAGCCCATGCGAGCGAAAGTCCATCATACGTTGCAGTTCCACGTCCCATCTCATCCAATAGAACAAGACTTTTCGCGGTCGCAGTGTTCAGGATCGCAGCCGTCTCCGTCATCTCCACCATGAACGTGGACCGCCCACGCGCCACATTGTCGCTGGCCCCGATCCGCGTATAAATCCGATCCACCAATCCCAGCCGCATCCGCTCCGCCGGCACAAAACATCCCACCTGCGCCATCACCACAAGCAGGGCCGCCTGCCGTAGATAGGTGCTCTTGCCCCCCATATTCGGTCCCGTAATCAACGCAATCGACGCACCTGTGGAGTCAGCCGAACCCTCTCCACTCCAACCCTCCAGCGAGATTGAGTTGGGCACAAACCGCCCACCGCCCGACTCCTCCATCCGCCGCTCCACCACGGGGTGCCGCGCCGCCACAAACTCCAGCACCCCCGACTCCTCGACCTGGGGCCGCACCCACCCTCGCAGCGCAGAGAGATGTGCAAAACAGGCCAGCAGGTCAATCTCCGCCACCCGGCGCGCCGTCTCCCGTATCCGGCCCGCCGCGTCCAACAACCGACGCCGCAACTCCGCAAAGATCCGCCGCTCGATCTCTCCCGAACGCTCCTGCGCGGTCAGAATCTTCGTCTCGTACTCCTTCAACTCTGGCGTCGTAAACCGTTCCGCATTAACCAGAGTCTGCTTTCGTTCGTAGTCTGAAGGAACCGATCTACTATTTGCCTTAGTCACTTCCAGGTAATATCCAAAGACTGAGTTGAAGCGTACTTTTAAGCTTCCGATCCCGGTCCGCTGCCGCTCTCGCTCCTCGATCGCCGCCAGCGCCTGCCGCCCGCTGCGCCCCAGTTCGCGCAGCTCATCCAGCTCCGCGTCCACCCCTGCGCGGATCACCCCGCCCTCCGCAAAGCTCACCGGAGGCTCCTCCGCAATCGTCTTCACGATCCGCTCGCGCAGATCCTCCATCGCATCAAATCCTGTGGAAATCGCTGTGGATAACGGGCCCGACTCAGAACTGGGTGCGGATGCCCCAGCTCTCGATTCTGAGATGTGGGTAGGATCGCCACCACCCCAAAGCTCCCGCCACCGCTTCGCTTTAAAACTTCCCACCGCATCCCGCAGTCCCGGCAGGCAGGCCAGCGTTCCGGCCAGCGCCATCACCTCACGCGGTCCAGCGGAATCCAGCGCTACCCTTCCCAGAAGCCGCTCCATGTCGAGCAGACCATTCATTGCTCGCCGCACTGCCTCGCGCCCCCGCAGGTCTCCCACCGCCTCGCCCACCGCTTCCAGCCGCGCCTCAATCTCACCCAGTGTCGCCGCCGGTCGCAGAAGCGTCGCCCGTAGCAGGCGCTTGCCCATCGGCGTGGCGCATTCGTCCAGCGTATGGAAGAGCGTCGTCTGCGCCGACTCGCCGGAGAATAGCGGCTCCACCAGCTCCAGATTGCGCACGCTTACCGCATCCAGCACAAGGCATTCCGTTCGCTCATAAAAATGAATTGTGTCAATATGTTCCAGACCACCCTGCATGGTTTTCTGTAAGTAATGGACGAGTGCTCCTGCAGCCACGGCCGCCGTCTCATGCCCGCCCAGCCCCATGCCGTCCAGCGAATGCACGCCGAGTTGTCTGTGTAGCAACGGGACGGCGTACTCCGCCGTAAAGACCCAGTCCTCCAACGCAGTCTTCGTCCGCACGCCTTCGAACACCGCGTTCTCATCTTTGCTCGAAGTTAAGGCATCGGAGACCCCATCCTTTGCCGCATCCTCGTGAATGGTGGGCAGCAGGCCGCTCGAACCACCGCTGATGCCAATCCCGCCTTCAGCGAGGAGCAGCTCCGCAGGGCGCACCTGTCCCAACTCATCGGCCAACAGCGCCCACGCCGTCGCTCCGGCAAACTCCGTCGCGCGAAACTCCCCGGTAGAGAGATCGAGCAACGCCAACCCCACCCGCGTCTGGTTCCGCTCGCCACTTGCTGCGATGCCGGCCAGCCAGTTGCTCTGCTCCGCGCCCAGGCTGGCATCCACCACCGTTCCCGGCGTCAAAACGCGCGTCACCTCGCGGCGCACGATCTTCTTGGTCAGCTTGGGGTCTTCCATCTGCTCGCACAGCGCCACCCGGTAGCCCTTGCGCAGCAGCCGCTGGATGTACTGCTCGGCGGCGTGGTAGGGAACGCCACACATAGGCTGCTTCTTCTCGCGGTCGCGCGCGGTCAGGGTCAGTTGCAGCTCGCGTGAGGCCACGATTGCGTCCTCGTAGAAAAGCTCGTAGAAGTCCCCGATGCGGCAGAGCATCAGACAATCGGGATGTGCCTCCTTGGCGGCAAAGTACTGCCGCATCACCGGGGTCTGCGCGCTTGCGTCGCTCATCGTCTCATTCGCCATGGCCGAACCGCCAGAATACCGCAGGTGCGGCAATTCGCGTTCCCCCGGTCATCGGCCGGCAGGGCAAACGCACCATAGCGGGTCTATGCAGCATGGGGTGGAAGGAATGAGATGGGGATATGGAGGGTTCCCTAAAGCCCTATCACAAGGACACCAAAGGCAGCGTTCGCGGCAAGCGCCTGCAAGCTGCCTGCAACGACACCTTCCCCTGGCAACTCATGGCTGAGGGAAAATCATCTTGCGTTGGCACGGAGGGGAGGGGGATGCTCACTCGGGATGACGGCGGGCTGGGTGGGATGACGGTGCTTCAGTGCTTTGTCGGGTGGGTCATGCGTTGCAGAGGGCGAGGATTGCGGCACCGAACTTTGCAGTCTTCTCGGGGCCGATGCCGGAGACGGACTGTAGCTGGGCGACGGTGCGGGGGCGGAGCAGGACGATGCTGCGCAGCGCGGAGGAGCCGAGCACGAAGAACTGGGGCAGGCCGATGCGCTCGGCTTCGGCCTTGCGCCATGCGCGGAGCTCGGCGTCGAGTTGTTGCTGGGCCGGCGAGAGCGCGGCGGTGGGATCGGCGACGATTGGGCGAGTGCGATGGAAGGTGGGGGTAGAGGCGCTGCCGGAATCGGTGGCGCTGCGAGCAAAATGCGGAGGTCCCTCCACTTCGCTTCGCTCCGGTCGGGTTGACGGTAGATTATTAGGATGCGGTGAGGCTGGTTCAGTGGAAATTACTGCGCGGCAGATGGCGATGATCTCTGCGCCGAATTGGTCGGACTTGTCGGGGCCGATGCCGGAGATGGCGAGCAGTTCCGAGACCGTCTGCGGATTGGCTATAACGAGATTGCGGAGAACAGCGTCGCCGAAGACGATGAAGGCAGGCTTGCCGGTTTTGGCGGCTTCGGCCTTGCGCCATGCGCGGAGAGCTTCGTCGAGCTGCTGCTGCGCGGGAGTATAGGCTGCGGTCGTTTGGTCGCGCTCAGTCTTGCGCGTGGCTTTGATGGACGTCGACTTCTTGGACTTTGCGATTGGGGTGTTGGATTCGTCGGTGTTCGGCAGCAGGATGTCTGGGGCGTGGATTTTTCCGGTGGCGGCGGCCTCGTGGCCTTCGTGGGTGAGGGTGGCTTTTTTGTATGTGATGACGTTGCCTTCGGAGTTGGTGAAGGTGTCGGGAGTGAGGGTGATGAGCGCGGCGCGCGCGAGGGCGTCGAGGAGCGAGTCGAAGAGCTTGCGATCTTTGGCGGCGGGAGTGCGGCGCAGGGGGCCTTCGGCGAGCGCGGTGAAGAGCTTTCCGGTGGAGGTGGCGCGTCTGGGTGTGTCGTCGAGCACTTGCAGGATGGCGGCGAGCTGGCGGAGGTCTTCGGCAGTGGGCGGGCGGAAGCTCTGCGCGGTGGCGGCGGCGGGCGAGCATACGTCGCAGAGGCCGCAGGGACGGGCGGCGTCCGCGGTGTCCCCGAAGTGGCGGACGATGGCGGTCATGCGGCATTGATTGGATTCGGCGAAGGCAGCCATGCGGTCGATCTGGTCGCGGCGGAAGGCGACCTGTGCTTCGTAGGCGGAGCGCCAGGTTTCGGTGGATGCGGTGTGCTGCGGGGCATCGGCGCGGCGGACGTTTCCTGCGAAGTCGAGCTGCGCTGCACCGTGGGCGACGAGCTTCTCGACGGCCTTGGTGAAGGCGGCGAGATCCATCTTGAGGCGCTGGGCGAGCGGCTCGGGCATGAGGAACTCGTCGGTGAGGGCCTTGGCGACGCGGGCGAGATCGTTGGCGGGCGGGTAGTCGCGATCGAGGAAGGACTCGTGAATTTTGCGGTCCACGAAGCTGTAGAGGAGGACGGCGCGGCTGGGCCGGCCGTCGCGCCCGGCACGACCGATCTCCTGATAGAAGGCCTCGACGGAGGCTGGCAGGGCGGTGTGGACGACGGTGCGGACGTCTGCCTTGTCGATGCCCATACCGAAGGCGATGGTGGCGACGACGACCTCGATCTTTCCGGCTTGGAAGGCGCGTTGGACGCGCGTGCGGACGCCGGCGTCGAGACCGGCGTGGTATGCCGCGGCGGGGCAGTGTCGAGCGAGGCCGGCAGCGAGATCTTCGGCAGAGCGGCGCGAGGGCGTGTAGACGATGGCTGGGCGCGCGGCGGGGTTTTGGAGGAGCTTGACGGTGAACTCGGGGCGTCGCGGCTTGGACATCTCGACCGCTTCGATGGCGAGGTTGGTGCGGCGGAAGCCGTGGATGAAGAGTGCGGGGTCTGCGAGGTGGAGCTGGGCGACGATGTCTTTCTGGACGGTGGGGGTGGCGGTTGCTGTGAGGGCGAGGATGGGCGCGGGGCGGAGGGCGGGGAGGTGGTCGCCGAGGGTGCGGTAATCGGGGCGGAAGTCGTGCCCCCAGGCGCTGATGCAATGGGCCTCGTCGATGGCGATGAGGGTTGGCTTGCGGCGGGCGAGCATCTCGGGAAAGCCGGGGATGCGCATGCGCTCGGGCGCGATGAAGAGGAAGTCGAGGGTGCCGTCGAGGTAGTCGCGGCAGGCGGCGCGAGCCTCGTCGCGGGAGAGGCCGGAGTGGATTCGGGCGACGCGCAGGCCGTGGGAGGTGAGCTTGGCGGCCTGGTCGTCCATGAGCGCGATGAGGGGGCTGACGACGAGCGCGGTGCCTCCGCGGGCGATGGCGGGAAGCTGGTAGCAGAGGGACTTTCCTGCTCCGGTGGGCATGACGAGCAGAGCGTCTCGGCCCTCGGTGACGGCGCGGCAGACGGCCTCCTGGTTGGGACGGAAGGCGGGGAAGCCGAATGTGGAGTGGAGGAGCGCGGTGAGGTCGGCCATGCGGTGTGGGATTAGTTTCGCACAGCGGTTCGCGGAGCGAGACTTTGGGGTGCGTGGCGACTGGCTTAGTAGATCTGGAAGTCGACCTGGACGTTGAGATAGACGGCGACGGGAGTGCCATTCATCATGGCGGGTTTGAATTTGTATTGCTTTACCGTATCAACGGCGGCCTGGTCGAGTGAAACCGCGGCTGCTTGCTCTTTTTTGTTCTTGTCTATGGTGTCTGCGATGGATTTTACGATATGTACGTTCAAGGGATTTCCCAGTGTATCTACGATGAGGGATACGGTAGCAATTCCGGAGACCTTCTGTTTTTTTGCAATTTTGGTGAATTGCGGTTCGGGTTGGTAGAGGATTATCGGCGGTATGTCGCCTGCTGAGCCTTTGAGTGCAGTTGAGGTGCTGGGACTAGGGATGGAGGGTCTGGCAGGCGCAACCGGTTCGGGCTGTTGGGCGGGCTGCGCGGCGTGAGGTTCGCTGGGTGGCGGTATGGCTGGTGTGGTTGCCGACGCAGGGAGCAGGGCGAGCCAGAGGGCGAAGAGGGGAGTCATTGGCGTCCTTTGTGAATTCGGAAAATGGTAGCACGGAGAAGTACAGTGCATCTCATTCATCGTGAGAGATAACTGCGCGATGGATGGGGCGCCCGGCACCCGGTGTAATGCGGATTGGTGGGAAGAAAGGGGTGGAACGTTGTGGAGGCCCGGAGTTCATCTGGATCCTTCGACTGCGTGACTCCGCTCAGGATGACAGCATATACAAACAACCACGGAGAACTGACAACGACGAAATACGGGGATTCTGGCTACGCCAGAATGACGACGCAATACAAATGAGGTATCGTTTCTGCGAGGGGAAATGACCATGAGACGAATGGTGAAGTTGACGGCGGCGCTGGGCGTGGCTGCATGGCTGGGCGCGATGGCGGTGCTGGCGCAGGCGGGCGTTTCGGCGCAGGCGGGCGCAAAGGGTGCGGTTCCGGCACAGACGAGTGCGCCGGCGAATGCCGGTGCGAAGGCTGGGACGCAGGCGGCGCGGCTGGCGATCGATGCGGGGAGGGATGTGGCGCGGGTGAGCCCGACGCTGTACGGGTTGATGACCGAGGAGATCAACTACTCGTACGAGGGCGGACTGTATGGGGATCTGGTACAGGACGGCACGTTCCTGAGCAGCCGGAGCGACCCGATGAACTGGATTCCGGTGCCGCAGGGGAGCGCGCACGGAACCGTTGCGCAGGACAGGACGACCGGGCCGAGCACGGCGCTGCCGATGAGCCTGAAGATTGCGGTGGCGCAGGCGGACGCGGCGAATGCGTTTGCCCTGCGGAACGGCGGATGGTGGGGCGTGCCGGTGCGGGCAAA
>JAJZDL010000131.1 GCA_021851465.1 Acidobacteriota bacterium | reverse complement strand
CGTCGCGCTGGACGTACGTCCAGTCCCGCTCCTCAACCTCACCCTGCGCCGCCTTCGCCGTCAGCAACGCGAACCCCTCCAGCGCCCCGTCGTCCGTCTCTGTGCCCGTTCCGCTCTGCGCTGCCAGCTCCGCCGCATCGTGCAGTTGCACGATCGGCACCTTCCCTACCATCTCCTCGCGCGTGTAACCCGTCAGCGCCTCGGCAGCGCCATTCATCGCCCGCACCACACCGTTCAGGCCTGTCTCAATGATGCTGAACGGCGCAGTCTCAAAGACCGAGTTGCTGAAGTTCGACACCGCGCGCAGTTGCACTTCGTTCGTCTTGGCCTCCGTCACATCGCTCACCGTGACCGCAACGCCATCGTCCAATTTGGCAACACGGCGTCGAAACCACCGCTGCGCGTCGTTGTCGGCAGTCGCCGAAAGGTCCTCGCACAGTGGATCTCCCGTAAGCACCACCCTGCGGTACTTCCTGGCCAGGTCGCGCGCCTCCTCCGTCCCAAACAGGTCGCACATCTCATGGCCCAGCATCTCGCTGCGCGTGCGCTTCATCAGCGCCTCGGCATGGCTGTTCACATAGCGGTAGCGGAAGCCCACCACCTCTCCGGCCCCGTCCCGAACCGTGTCTAGGATGGAAAAGGCGTCCGGACTCGTCTCCGCCGCCGCGATGAACCGCGCATTCTCCTCGCTGTTCTTGCGATAGCCGCCGCCCTCGCTCCGCTCCCGCCAAACCATCAGGATCACGACGATCGCCAGCAGCGCCGTCCCCCAGGTAAACGCATTGGCAACCGTCGGAGATACCGCCCCGCGGCCAGCCGCCGCCAGCCGCCACGCCATCGCAAACAACGCCAGAACCCCTAATCCAAACCCGCCCAGACGAATCCGCCTGGAATCCTTAGCCCGTAGCTTCATCGAATCAGTTCGCCTTCCTTCGCTGCTCTACTGTCGTATCGCTCAGCTTTCTGCATCCTGCATTGCTGCACAAGACCGGCTTTGGTTGTAGTAGAACTCAATCCCACCCCAAGCCTCTGCCTTCAACGCGCTCTCAGCCGTTGAAGAAATCTTTAGAACTTGTTCAGATCATCCATAGAGAATGGTCCTCTATCGAGAACAAAGCAAGACTAACATTCGGTTAAAAAAATAAAACTACCCTTCAAGTGACTCAACGTACAACTTTTGAGTAACTTCAGTAACCTGCGAAAACCACAGTGCAACTCCGCGTCTGGATGCGAACAGAACGCAGCGACTGCAGTGCCCGGCGGACAGCAATGTACATCTGCCAAAATTGCAACATGAAACGCAGGTCTGTCCGCTTGCATCCAATCACAGTGAAATTGATTGAGTGTAGACTCGTATTGATTGATCGGGTTCGCGCCAGTGCAGCAACAATCCTCCCGGTGCTGAAGCATCTGCGCAATGAGGCGTATGGAGCGCATCGGGTAGGATCGCTTGCGGATCGGCTGGCCATAAGACCGGACTGAACCTTTACCCCTCCAAGCGTGAGGAGGACGCTGTAGATCGAAACGCACTTGGCACGCAGTTGTGCATCGTATTCTTGGAACAGGGGCAGCCTTTACCCGCAGCAGCAATAATCGTTCGGAGACCCACGTTGGCGCATTCATTCTGGCCCGGCCTAGCAGTCCAAATCTCAACCGGCTTTAGCCACGGTTCGACCAGCATCTTTGCCCCGGCCGGGACTCCGGCGCACTCCATATTCAGTCTTTCGATGCTGGTGCTCAGCATCGTCGCCGCGATCTTCCTCGTGGTCGCCGGGCTGCTGCTGTATGCGGTGGTGCGTTACCGGCACCGCGCAGACGCCGCAAACGCCTCCGTGGAACCGCCCCAGATCTATGGCAGCACGCAGATCGAGCTCTCCTGGACGGTAATTCCCGTTCTGATCGTCGTCCTGCTCTTCCTGGCAACGGCGCGCATCATCCTCACCACGCAGAACGCTCCCAAGCCGGCCAATGCGCTGGACGTGACCGTGATCGGCCACCAGTTCTGGTGGGAGTACGACTATCCCAAGCTCGGCATTGTCACAGCCAACGAGTTGCACATCCCCGTCAGCGACCCCAAGCACCCGACGCCGACCTACCTCACCATGAGCTCCGCCGACACGGACCACAGCTTCTGGGTCCCGCGGCTGGCAGGCAAGATGGACCTGATTCCGAACCAGATCAACACAATGTGGATCGACCCGCAGGCCCCTGGCCTCTACCTCGGCCAGTGCGCGCAGTACTGCGGCGTGCAGCACGCCAAGATGTTGATCCGCGTCTACGCCGATAACCCCCCGGAATTTGCTGCGTGGGTGGCCCACCAACAGCAGCCCGCCGTGGACGACCCAGGCGTCGCCGAGGGCCGCGCGGTCTTTCTGCACAACGCCTGCATGAGCTGCCATACCATCGCCGGCACCGCGGCGACAGGCCGCTTCGGACCAGACCTGACCCACGTCGCCAGCCGCGACACCATCGCCTCCGGCTCCGTGACCAACAACCCCGCCAACCTGCGTGCCTTCATCGACAACCCGGCCACCTTCAAACCCGGTGTGTTGATGCCGGCCATGCACCTCAGCCAGCACGACCTCGACGCCGTCGTCGCATATCTGTCAACGTTGAAGTAGAGTACGGAAGGAAGCACCATGGCAGTACAGACCACAACAACTGCAGGAACCACACAGGCCGCGCCGCGGCGCCTCCTGCTGGAGGTGCTGCACGATTGGGTCACCACGGTCGATCACAAAAAAATCGGGCTGATGTACATCGGCTACGCGCTCTTTTTCCTTGTGGTTGCCGGCTGCCAGGCGCTGCTCATGCGCATCCAGCTCGCCGTGCCCAACAACCACTTCGTCTCGCCACAGACATTCGACAGCCTCTTCACCATGCACGGAACCACGATGGTCTTCTTCGTCGGGATGCCCATCCTCTTCGGTTTCGGAAACTACCTCGTCCCGCTGATGATCGGCGCGCGCGACATGGCCTTCCCACGCCTGAACGCATTCAGCTTCTGGATCTCCGCCTTCGGCGGAATGCTGCTCTACTTCAGCTACTTCGGCGCCAGCGGACTCTACGGAGCGGGATCCGCGCCAGACGTCGGTTGGTTCGCCTACGCGCCGTTGACCGCGCAGATATTCTCCCCCGGCCACAGCACCGACTACTGGACCCTCGCCATCCTGCTCAGCGGCATCGGCAACATCGGCACAGCGCTGAACATCGTCGCAACGACGATCTGTATGCGCTGCCCCGGCATGAAGCTCAACCGGATGCCGTTGCTGGTCTGGCTCTATCTGGTCACCTCCTGCCTGGCCTTCGTCACCATCAGCCCGCTGACGGCCGCGCAGATCATGCTCATGCTCGACCGCTACGTCGGTTCGCACTTCTTCGACACGCAGGCGGGAGGCTCCGCGGTGTTGTGGATGCACTTCTTCTGGATCTTCGGCCATCCTGAGGTCTACATCCTCGTGCTTCCCGCGTTTGCCTTCGCCAACGAGATCATTCCGGTCTTCTCGCGCAAGGCCATCTTCGGATACCCCGCGATGGTGGCGGCCTCGGTCGGCATCGGCTTCATCAGCCTCAGCGTCTGGGCGCACCACATGTTCACCGTCGGCCTTGGCCCCGGCCCCAACACCTTCTTCACCCTCGCCACTATGGTCATCGCGGTGCCCACCGGCATCAAAATCTTCAACTGGCTCGCCACAATCTGGGGCGGCAAAATTCACTTCACCGTTGCGATGATGTTCGCCACCGGGTTCCTCTTCCAGTTCCTCATCGCCGGCCTTACTGGCATCATGCTCTCGGTCGCGCCCTTCGATTGGCAGCTCGGCAACTCATACTTCGTCGTCGCCCACTTCCACTACGTTCTGGTCGGCGCGATCCTCTTCATGATCTTCTCCGCCTTCTACTACTGGTTCCCCAAGATGTCCGGCCGCATGTTGAGCGAACGCCTCGGCAAGTGGCACTTCTGGATCTTCCTCATCGGCTTCCACCTCACCTTCGACTTCATGCACGTCCCCGGCCTGCTCGGGATGCCGCGGCGCATCTACACCTACGAGGCGGACCGCGGATGGATGATATGGAACATGATCGTCTCCAGCGGCGCGGTCTTTCAGGCCGTCGCCACTCTCCTCTTCGTCTACAACATGGTTTGGTCGTACTTCAAAGGCCCCATCGCCGGGCCAGACCCATGGGACGCCTGGACTCTCGAATGGTCCACCGCATCGCCTCCGCCCGCATACAACTTCGCCGAGGTCCCAACCGTCGAGAGCCGCCGTCCCCTGTGGGACATCAAACACCCGGAAGACCCGGACAGCCGCTACGAATAGTAAGCGGTACATAGTAAGCAGTAAGTAGTGAATAGTGAGACAAGTCGGACGAGTCATGATTTTGTCGCAATGAAAAGGGCCAAAGGCCCGCTCTATACCAGCCTAGGGCGAAGCCCTAGGTACTAAGCCAGAAGAAGAACCAAGGGCTGAGGCCCGACCTATAATTCGTCGAACTCGCCACAACGCACTGAAGGGAGCCGCATCGATTGAGCCAAACCGCCGTCATTCCGCAGACCGCGAACGAAGCCTGGATCCTTCCCTCGCGCGGCGTCGTAGGCATGGCCTGCCTCATCGTTGCGGAGTCGGCGATCTTCACCATCTTCGTGGTCGCATACCTCTACTATCTGGGCAGGGACCAGCGCGGGCCAACGCCACGCCAGGTCCTCGACCTGCCCCTCTTCACCTCCATCTGCCTGCTCTCCAGCAGCCTCACAGTGCATCTCGCCGTCGCCGCGCTGCATCGCGGCAGGCGGCACGCCTGCTCGTTGTGGCTGGCTGCAACGGTCTTGCTGGGCAGCATCTTTCTCGGCGGCACCGCCCACGAGTGGTACACCCTGATCTACCGCGATGGGCTTACCATCCAGACCAACCTCTTCGGCACCACGTTTTACTCGCTTGTGGGGCTGCACGCCACGCACGTTCTGGTCGGCCTGGCCATGCTCTCCCTCGCGCTGGTCTTTTCGCTCAACGGCTCCATGTCCGCCAAACACACCGGGCGGCTGGAGGTGCTCTCGCTCTACTGGCACTTTGTCGATGCGGTGTGGGTCGTTGTCTTTACCGTGGTATATGTGCTGGGCAGATAGAGTGTGAACGCTGTCGATTTCTGTAGGGGCGATAGCCCGGAAGGTTTCAAAATGAGCAGTAACGCAGGTCGGTCCGTTCGGGCGGTCCGGCGGGATGAGGAAGGGGACACAATGCACGACGACGCAACGCACGGCCAGGGCAACTCGGTGCTTCTTCCCCGCCCCACGGCGTGGCCGATGGCGCTCGCGCTGGGCCTCTCGCTCATCTTTGCCGGCATGGTGACGAACGTTGCGGTCGCGGCGCTCGGCCTGGCGATGACGCTGGCGGCCTGCGTGGGCTGGTTCCGCCAGGTGCTGCCGCACGAGGCGCATGTGCCCGTGGCGGTCATCGCGGAAGAGGTCGAGATTGCAAGCGCGCGCACGCTCATCCAGCGCCCACAACGCTCCGCAAGCGCAGCCCCGCGCAAGGTGCTGCCCGTCGAGACCTTCCTGATTGGCAACGGAATCAGGGGAGGCATCGCAGGCGGCCTGGCCATGACGGTGCCGGCCGGCATCTTCAGCGTGCTCAAGTATCACAGCTTCTGGTACGCAATCAACCTGCTGGCGGCCGGCGGCTTTGTCGACTGGGCCAGCGCCAGCAACGCCTTCCTCTGCCAGTTCCACCTGCAAGGACTGCTCGCCGCCCTCGTCATCCACGGCCTCACCTCGCTTCTGGTCGGGCTGCTCTACGGCGCAATGCTGCCGATGTTCCCGCGCTACCCCATCGTGACCGCCGGATTCATGGCCCCGTTGCTCATGACCGGGATCATGTTCTCCGCGTTGAACATCCTCAGCCCCATCCTCAACCAGCGCATCGACTGGCCGTGGTTCATCCTCTCGCAGATCGCCTTCGGGCTGGTCTGCGGTTATGTCGTCAACCTTCATGCCAAGGTACGGACGCCCCAGTTTCAGGCGCTCTCATTCGCGGAGCGCGCGGGCCTGCACAGCAACCTCGTCGAACTCGACGGCTCCCAGGCCGACCCATCGCAAACCGGCGTGCAGCGCGGCACGCAACCCGGCACGAAAAACGGGGACAAGGAGGACGGCGCGCTATGAGGCTCCGCTCGCTCATTCCGTGCCTTCTGTCCTGCGTGCTTACGCTTGCTATCGCCGGTTGCAACTCCGCGCCGGGTAGGCCGTCCGCGGATTCGACGGTCCCGCGGCCCGGCCAGGTTCTCGACTTCCCGACTCTCTACTCGCAGAACTGCGCCTCCTGCCACGGCGTCGACGGAAGGTACGGCGCGGCCATCTCGCTGGCCAACCCGGTCTATCTCGCGGTCGCGGGGGTCGCGAACATCGAGCGTGTCACCGCCATCGGCGTTCCCGGCACCGCAATGCCGCCTTTCGCGCGCTCATCGGGCGGCATGTTGACCGACCGCCAGATCGCGGTGCTCACCCAAGGAATGTCCGCGACCTGGGGCAATCCAGCCGTACTCGCGGGATCGGCCCCACCCGCCTACGCAAGCGCCGCGCCGGGCGATCCCGCGCAGGGGCAGAAGGCCTTCGCGCTCTTCTGCGCGCGCTGCCACGGCGCGGACGCGACCGGCGGGCACGCAGACAACGGCGTCGTCACCGGCTCCCTGGTCGATCCAGCGTACCTCGCGCTCATCAGCGATCAGGGCCTGCGCAGCATCATTATCGGCGGCCAGCCCGAGCAGGGGATGCCCGACTGGCGCAACCATCTAAGCGGTTCCGCCGCGCGCCCCATGACCGGGCAGGAGATCACCGACGTCGTTGCCTGGCTCGCCTCGCACCGCAGCGCAACGCCCGGCCAACCCTATCGACAACAGCCCTAGTTTTGAACCGTAGCTTGCAAGGCCCTTCGCGGAGAGACACATGAACGAAGATCGAATACACCCGGGACCGCACACTCACGACGCCGCGCGCGGCGCTCCAAACGCTGCAAACGGGGCCGCCGATCTCGTTGCCAAGGCCGCCGCGCACTCGCGCCGTGCCTTTCTCTTCAAGCTCTCGCTCGCGCTCAACGCCGCCATCGGTGCGGTGTTGGCGGTGCCGCTGGTGGGCTATCTGCTCGGCCCCGCGCTGAGAAAATCCTCCAGCGTTGGCGCGTGGATCGCGCTCGGCTCCATCCACGACTTCCCCGTCGGCGAGACGCGCCTCGCCGAGTTTCGCAGCCCCGTGGCCGGCTTCGACGACGGCGACACCGCGAAGGTCGCCTGCTGGGTGCGCCACATCTCCACGCGCGAGTTTCAAGTCTTCGCCATCAACTGCGCCCACCTCGGATGCCCCGTGCGCTGGTTCGCGCAGTCCAGGCTCTTCCTCTGTCCCTGCCACGGCGGCGCCTACTACAAAGACGGCAGCCGCGCCTCCGGCCCGCCCGAGCGTGGCCTCTTCCAGTACCGCTACCGGCTGGATGGCGACACGCTCGCCATCCACGCAGGCGACATGCCGACTCTGGCCACCGAGGCCTCCTGCAAACAGCAGCCGCCCACGCAACATCTGATGCAGATCGCGCCCGCATCGTCCACATCTGCTGGGTCTGCATCCGAAACCGCATCCGAATCCGCGAGGTCGAACCAATGGCCGGCCTGAAGCAGCGCGCACTGGATGCCCGAAGCAATCTCCATCGGTGGATCGAGCTGCGCCTCGGCCTGGTCGGCCCGCTCACCGAAGCCGCTACGCACCCCACCCCCGCCAACAGCGCAAGCTGGATGTACGTCTTCGGCTCTGCCGCGACCATCCTTCTCGTCCTTCAAGTGGTCACTGGAATCCTGCTCGCGCTGGTCTACAGTCCCTCCGCAAACGAGGCGTGGACCAGCCTCGGCATTCTCAACCACACCATCCCACTCGGCTGGTACCTGCGCGCGCTCCACGGCTGGGGTTCGGACTTCATGATCGCCATCGTGCTGCTGCATCTGGTGCAGGTCTTCCTCTTCGGCGCGTACAAGTTCCCCCGTGAGCTGACCTGGATGGTCGGCGTGGGTCTGCTTCTTCTCACGCTTGGCATGGCCTTCACCGGACAGGTAATGCGCTTCGACCAGGACGCATACTGGGGCCTCGGCATC
>JAJZDL010000130.1 GCA_021851465.1 Acidobacteriota bacterium | reverse complement strand
GGCCACATTCAGGTCGAAGGCGCCATCCGCGCCGCGCGCCGAACCCGCACTGGCCGCCGTGCCGGCAGGCCAGTGCAGCCCGGCCAGCCACGGAGACAGCGCCCCGGTGGAGGCAAGATGCGTCGTCGCGTAATAGAACCCGGTCAGCAGCAGAACGACCAGCAGAACAGGACGGAATTTCATCGAGGCCAGCACCCGCAATGTCGTAATCGGCGGAGATCTCCCGCACATCTCAATTGTAGCCATTCCATGCGAAAGGGATTGGCGAAAGGCGGGATGGATCAGGCTTGCCGGCGGCTGGCGGCGTCCCGCAGCACTGGCCAGAGCGCATCCACCTGCTCCTGCAACCGCTCGATTGGGCCGTCGTTGGCCAGCACATAATCGCAGAGCGCGGCCTTCTGCGCGTCGTCGATCTGGCGGGCGATGCGCCGCCGCGCCTCGGCCTCCAGGGCCTCCTGGCGCGCGCCTTCGCTCAGCGCCGTGCGGCCCGCCTCGCGCGCGATGAAGCGCGCGATCCTCAGCCCCTCCGGCGCAGTCACCAGGATGAGCCTGTCGAAGCGGCAGCGCAGCCCGCCCTCGCCTGCATGTTTCGTCTCGAAGAGCAGCGCGGACTCGACGATGACGACTGCATCCGCATCGTGCGCGGCGATCTCGTCGATCCGCTCCGCCTGCCGCGCGATCGTTGCCGGATGCACGATGGCGTTCAGCTCCTCCAGGCGCCCGGCGTCCTCTTCGGCCCCATCTTCCGCTCTGCCGAATGCCAGCCGCGCCAGTGCCGGGCGGTCGAGCGACCCGTCCGCCATCACCACGGACGGGCCGAAGTGCGCGACGATCCGCGCATAGACGGCCTGGCCCGGCTGCATCAGCTCGCGTCCGATCCGGTCGGCGGAGACGACCTGCGCGCCCAGTTCCGCGAACATCCGCGCGGCGGTGGATTTGCCGCTGCCCAGCCCGCCGGTGAGGCCCACGCGCAGCATCGCGCTACGCCTTGCCCACAGCGGATTCGCAGTGCGCATCCGCGGATTGTGCGTTGCGCGCCGCGCCGCCGCGCCGCGCCTTGGCCGCCAGCACCGTGTTGTGCATCAGCATGGCGATGGTCAGCGCGCCCACGCCGCCGGGCACGGGCGTATACGCTCCGGCCAGCGCGAAGGCCGCCGGATGAATGTCCCCCACCAGAGTCGATCCGCGCAGGGCGAACTGCGCCGCGCGCGCCTGGTCGCCGGGGAAGAAGCGCGCCACCTCGGCTGCATCGGTGACGCGGTTGATGCCCACGTCGATCAGCGTCGCTCCGGGCTTCACCATCTCGGCGGTCACAAACCCCGGCCTTCCGATGGCCGCCACCAGGATGTCCGCGTCGCGCGTGTAGCGGGCGATGTCCACCGTCTTGCTGTGGCAGACCGTCACGGTCGCCGAGGCGTTCAGCAGCATCATGGCCGCGGGCTTGCCGACAATCTCCGAGCGGCCCAGCACGACCGCGTGCTTGCCCGCCACCGGCAGACCGCTGCGCTTCAGGACCTCCATGATCCCCGCCGGCGTGCAAGGCGCCAGCGCTGCCCCGGCCTGCACTCCATGGGAGGCGGCGCTCTGCAGCCGCCCCACGTTGATGGGATGGAAGCCATCCACATCCTTCTCCGGCGCGATGGCCTCCAGCAGCCGCCGCGTGTCCACATGCGCGGGCAGGGGAAGCTGCACCAGAATGCCGTCGATCTCCGGGCGCGCGTTCAGGCCGGCGATCAGTTCCAGCATCTCTTCGGTGGCGACGCTCTCGGGCGGCGTCAGCATCTCGCTGTAGATCCCCAGCTCCGCGCAGGTCTTCACCTTGCTGCGCACATAGATCTCCGACGCGGCGACGTGGCCGACCAGCACCACGGCCAGCCCCGGCACAATCCCACGCGCTGTCAGCACGCGGGCTTCTTCGGCGACCTCCGCCTTGATCTGGGCGGCGATCTCGACTCCATTCAAAACTCTCGCTGTATGGTTCATCCTGGTTTCCATGGTACCGCGCGGGTGTCATCTTCATTCTGCTCCTGCCGATAAACGGAGTGTGCAACGCTGCACGACGGATAGACGGGGTGGGCACAAACGCCAGAGGGCTGTAGGGTGCCACGCAACTCCCGCACATTAATAGCTTTGCAGGAAGCCAGTGCAACTTTGGCACGGCAAATGCAGTTGCACAGTTGCGCAGTTGATCGGTGAGCGCAAGCCAACCTGGTTCGGCGGACCGGGAAGGGCCAGCCGGCGAAGCGCGTACTGAAGCGCGCTGGAAAGACGAGGATGGCCATGGCGCACACAATGCGGGCAACCAGCGCGGTCGAGAAATTTGCGGAGTCCGACCTCTGCACGCTGCGCGAGGAGCTGGCCCGCTCCGGCCTCGACTCCCGGCAGGCGGCGGAGCTGATCGGCGCGTTCCTCGGCGTGCGCGGCTACGGCGTTTCGAGCTGCGCGGCGCGCGACGCGGCCACGCGCATCGAGTCTTACGGATGCTCGCTGGCGTCGATGCAGGAAGAGCTGGAGAAGCTCGCCCGCGTCATGTGACCCGGCGCGTGCGCCATCGCACCCAACCCCCTCAAGTGTGCATCAAGGCCACCGCGTACGCCGTCGCTCGCCTGCATCGCTGCGACAATGCATCATCCGGACGACGCCGCGTCCTGCATCTGCGGCTTGCAATCCAACATCATATAATTCATCTGATTCGCAACCATAGGAGCCTTCGATGAAGTCGCATGGATATGCAGCGCACGATGCAGCATCGGCGCTGGTGCCGTACAGTTTTGAGCGCCGCGAGCCGGGCGCGCGCGATGTGGTGGTGGAGATCGCCTACTGCGGCATCTGCCACTCGGACATCCACCAGGTGCGCAACGAGTGGGGCGGCTCGATCTACCCCATGGTGCCGGGCCACGAGATCGTGGGCCGAGTGGCGGCGGTGGGTGCCGCGGTCGCCAAGTTCAAGGTCGGCGACCTCGCCGGCGTCGGCGTCATGGTCGATTCCTGCCGCGAGTGCGCCAACTGCAAGGCCGACCTCGAGAACTACTGCGTGAAGAACTTTGTGGGGACCTACAACGCGAAGGGCTACGACGGCGCGATCACATACGGCGGCTACGCCAACAACATCGTCTGCGACGAGCGGTATGTACACACGCTCTCGGCGAAGTTCGGCGACAAGCTGGCGGGCGTGGCGCCGCTGCTCTGCGCGGGGATCACAACCTACTCGCCGCTGCGCCACTGGAAGGTTGGCCCCGGCAAGAAGGTCGGCGTGGTCGGCCTCGGCGGGTTGGGGCACATGGGGTTGAAGTTCGCGCACGCCTTCGGCGCGCATGTGGTCCAGTTCACCACAAGCGAGAGCAAGATCGCGGACGCCAAACGGCTGGGCGCGGACGAGGTTGTGCTATCGAAGGACGCGGCGGCGATGGCCGGCCACGCGGCCAGCTTCGACTTCATCCTGGACTGCGTCTCCGCCCCGCACGACCTCAACGCGTACCTGCAACTGCTGCGCCTGGACGGAACGCTCTGCCTGGTCGGCCTCTCGGAGAGGCCGCTTCCGGTCGAGCCGTTTTCGCTGACCTCGTACCGCGTTGCGCTGGCCGGATCGAACATCGGCGGCATGGCGGAGACGCAGGAGATGCTGGACTACTGCGCGGAGCACGGCATCGTCTCCGACATCGAGCCGGTCTCGATCGAGCGACTCGGCGAGGCCTACCGGCGCGTGCTGAAGGGCGACGTGAAGTACCGCTTCGTGATCGACATGGCCACACTGAAGGGCTAGAGCAGTTTCCCTGAAGGAATGCAGAGGTTCTTGCAGCGCCAAAGGCGCGCTCTATCGCCGGCGGCAGCCTTCGGGAAATCTTGCTCTAAAAATTGTCATTCCTACCCTGAGCTTGTCGCAGGGGAAGAATCTCCGTATTTCGTCGTTGCCTGTCTCCTCGTCGAGCGCCGGTCCTGTAGTTTCCGGACTGCTTCTTAGAATTCCAGGCGGAGGCCGAGCTGTATCTTGCGCTCGCTCTCCTGGCTGGTCCCCGCCGCGGTGTACGCGCCGAAAGGCAGCACGTTCAGCCCCTCGGCGGCGATGTTTGCCGCATTCTGGAAGACCAGCGGCGTCACCTGCGGGCCGGTCGCTCCGTTGTTGACCGGCGCCACCGGCGCGGTCAGAAACGCGCGCTGCATGACGCCGGTATAGTTCACCCGGTTGGTGACGTTGAAGGCCTCGGCCGCGGCGCGCAGCCCCATGCCCTCGCGCAGTTGGAAGACGCGGCTCAAGCGCACGTCCAGGTTGGCGGAGTCGGGCAGCCGCAGCGTGTTGCGTCCCACCGTCGGCAGCACAGTCGAGCCGCCGGAGCCGTTGATGCTCTCGTGTCCGCCGGGCAGCCGCGTGCCGCCGTAGATCTCGTAGCTGTAGTCGCGCCCGCTGGACTCATAGAAGATGCTTGCCAGCGACCAGCCACGCGCCACGGCATGTGCGGCGCGGCCCACCGCGCCGAACTGCTCCAGCGCGCCGTTCAACTGCGGCGACCAGATTGCCGTCGCCACCACGCGATGGGGAAAGTTCAGCGCGGAAAGCCCCTTGTCGTAGCGGATTGTGAATGGGTCGAACTGCCCGTTGACGCGCGGCACCGCGCCTGCGTCCTGGCCGAAGTCGATCGCCTTCGACCACGTCCAGGCCAGATGGAAGTCCAGGTTGCGGAGCGTCGCGCCGCCGCCGCCCGCGCCCAGGCTGCGCCGCGCCTCCAGCGTCATCCCCTGGTAGCTTGCCGTCGTGTTCGAGACCATGTCCGTCACCGGCCCGAAGCTGGGCGAGATGCGCTGCGTATACACCGGCACGGCGAAGGTCTCGCCGTCGCGCACGCCAGCCGCGCCGGTGCCTCCCTGCAATTGGAACTCCTTCACGTCCGTCGAGGGTGCGATGTTGATGTCCACCGAGTTGGGCAGTTGCCGGTCGAGGTTCAGGACATATCCCACTCGCCCAAAGACGCCCGCGCCCACCGTATGTTCGATGGAGAGCGATGCCTGCTGCACCATGGGCAGGCGGAACCTTCGGTCGAAGACGGTCGCCCAGGTCGTCTCCGCCACCACGCCGCTCGGCTGCGCGAGATACGAGCATGGATACCCGAAGCCGACCGTCGTGGCCTGCGGACACACCGTCTCGGTGGTGGGCAGAATGCGCACCCGCGTCGTCGAGCTGGGCAGGGCCGTGTCCAGCAGCGCCGCGCGAATGGTCGCGCCGGGCAGCTTGCCGTAGTAGACCCCGTAGCCCAGGCGCACCACGCCACGCCCCATCCCAAAGGGCTGCCACGCCACGCCCAGCCGGGGCCCGAAGTTGTTGCGGTCCTCGGGAAAGACGCTGGTCGCGCCCGCCGCGCCGAAGACCGCATCCAGCCCGGCGTTCGGCTGCTGCGGAAACGGCAGGAGCTGGTACTCGTAGCGCAGCCCGGCATGGACGACCAGCCGCTGCGCAACCCTCCAGTCGTCCTGCACAAAGCCGGCCCAGTCCTGCGTATGGAAGCCCAGGCTCAACTGCCCGAAGTTCTGCGAGTACGAGGTGAAGCAGAAGTCGTGCACCGCCGCGGTGATCGACGGGCAGCCGCCGTTCGGATAGGTGTTTACGTTGAATGTGTAGTCTGTGATCCAATCCACCAGCCCGCCCGCCTTGCCGTTGGCCGCGCGGCTGTCGTAGCTGAAGGTCCCATCCGCGTTGGTCAGCGAGTCTGTGTAGTCGTTGAGCGCGCTGAAGTCCCCGCCAAAGCGAACGAAGTGCCGCCCCAACACCCACCCCATCACGTCCGCCAGCTCGAAGCGGCGCTCGTCGGGGTACGCCTTTTGCCCCAGCGCCTCCGGCGTCCCAAAGACCATCCCCATCGGCCCGATCGAGACCTCCGGCGGCATTCCACCGGGCCCGATGTTCGGCTCCTGCGGCAGGGGTGCCTGCGCCGCCTCATACTGCAACTGGCGCCCGTACTGCACGCGCAGCTCGTTGCTCAAATGGCCATTCAAAAACTGCACCCAGCGCGCCACTCCCGCATCCACCTTGCCGTAGCTCGATCCCAGGCTGGCCACTGCGCGGTCCACCACGGCCTCCGACCGCGCGCCTCCCGGCGCGCTCCAACGCGCCCGGTTGTACTCGAAGACAAACCTGCTCTCTCCGCTGCGCTGCCAGTCCAGCCGTGCAAAGTTCACCGTCTGGTCCATGCGCCGCGCCACGGTCCCCGTCAGGCTGTCGATATAATTCAGCGCCGCGTTGGTCTCGAACGGCGTGACTCCGCGGTCCGCCAACAGCGCGCTCTGCGTCGCCGTCAACGAGTAGAAGCCCGCGTAGCCCGGCGCGGAGATCGCAGGAAAGTTCCGCAAGAACCGGTCGAACGCATAAAAATAAAACAGTCGTTGCCCCTCTTCCCCGTCCCTCCGCGTTCCGCCTGCGCCGCTGGTCTCTGGGATAAACCCCGGCACCGGCCCCCCCACGCTGCCGCCAAACTGCTGTAGCACGTCCAGCGGCTTCACCAGCCCGCTCGTCACCACTCCATTTACATAGTTCGACGCCACGGCAAACGGGTTCATCGCGGCCCACGCCGCGTCCCGCACCGTATAGAACCCCGTCCCATGCAACTGCGTCCCGCCGGAGCGCGAGACCGTTGTCACCACTCCTCCGGCCCCGTGCCCATAGAGTGCCGAGCCATACGCCGCTGCATCGCCCTCTCCCACCACGCGAAACTCGCGCACAGCCGCCTGTGAGAAGACATAGGCCGCGCCCGCTCGCCGTCCGCCGTCCGCCACCGATGCTCCGCCGCTGCCCACTCCCGCCGACGGGTCCTCCACCTCGTCCGTCCCACTCGCCCCATTCTCCTCCACGCCCGTCCCCGCCGCCGCTCCGCTGAAGCTCTGGTCCCCGCTCGTCCCATCCGTTCGAGTGCTGTTCTCGGTCACGGCGACCCCGCGAAAGCTGGCCTCCGCGGAGTTGGAGTCCGCCCCCGCCGCGCCATTTGCGCCAGCCACGGTCAGCGTCAGCGCGCCCCACTCCCCGGCATCGACGGGCAACCCACTCACAGAGTTCTCGGCCACATCCGTCCCTCCGCCGCTCGCCCCAGTGGATGCGCCCGGCTGGCCCACTCCCGACCCGGCGATGCCCAGCCGCATCCGCGCCTGCACCTCCGTCACCTCGCCCAACCCCACATGCACCGATTCAGGGACCGTCCGCTCCGCGCCCGCATCTTCCACCGACACCGCATACTCCCCCACCGGCAGCCGCACCACCAGAAACTCGCCGTGCTGGCCGGAGAGCGCACGCAGCGAAAGCCCCGTCTCCGTGTCGCGGACCACCACCATCGCCCCGGCCACCGGAGCGCCCGCCGCGCCAACCACCTGTCCGCCGATCGCTCCATCCGTCCCGCTCTGCGCCCAGGCGCACCCACCGAACCCGAGTCCCACGCCCGCCATGTACCAGCCCATGCAGCAGGCCCGGCCCCGCAGCCGCACGCCCGGAGCCAAGCCCGCAACACCCCGACCCATCCTTTGGAGCACAGCCGAGAACCAGCTCAGCCAGCCGTGTCCACGCTCCATCTCCCCTCCCCAGACTTCACTTCACCGGCGCAAAGATCGAGAGTCCGCAATGCTCCCCAACCGCAGATGGACGAGGACAAAAATGCCTTCCTGCGCGCGCCCGCCTCCAGGCCCACGAACGCTGCATCGTCCCGCCGCGCCCGCCCGTCCACCCCCGATGGAAGAGGGAAGTGCGCTGCAAGTACACCCGCCCCACCGATCCAGGTGGAGCCAGGGCACGCCCCGCGCGTTCTTTTGCCAATCGGCATCGCGTCTCCTGTCGAGTCGCGGAAGACGAACCTGCATTTCTCGATTAGGGAATTCTAATCCCACCTGGGAAGCGTGGCCGCCCGCCGCACCATTCTTCCAGCGCAATCGCAGGAGCCGACGAAGATCTTTCTCCGTCTTCCGGCCAAATCCCCCTGCCAAGCCCCCCCCCGCCCCCACCAACCGTCATCCCGAGCGAGCGCAGCCTCCTACCACTGCCGTCATCCCATGCTCCCACACCCTATACCTTGTCATTCCGACCGCAGCCTTCTTTATGAATTGTCCTCCTGAGCGCAGCGAAGAATCCCCGCATTTCGCCTTTGCTTTTGCCGTTGCCGCTGCCTTTGCCTTTGCCTTTGCC
>JAJZDL010000129.1 GCA_021851465.1 Acidobacteriota bacterium | reverse complement strand
GCGGTATCGAAGAACCTGACGGCAGCAGAGTCCACAATTCAGAGATGAGTGCGCTTGAATGGTGCGCGAAGGAGTGACCGGTGCCGGCCAGGCATGAAGCACTGGGCCGGCGACCGGGAGATTACTCTGCTGGATACGGAAGATGCTGCGGTGTGTGCGGCGAGATACCGTTGGCGACAGCGACTGGCTTGGGAACGATCTGTATCTGCGCCGGTTTCAGGCCGTCGCGCCTGGCGGTGACGGTGATGGGGCCGGGGGCCGGATCGGTGGGGCGGGCCAGGGTGGAGCGCACGGCGACGCGGTTGATGCCGCACTCGGTGTTGAGGTAGAGGTTGTTGGTTGAATCCACGATGCCGCTGTTGTATCCGCCGCGCCAGACGCCTGGCCCGGCGCAGGTGAAGTCGACGCGCGCGTCGTCGGTGGGGCAGCGCTGGCCCTTGGCGTCCACCACTTCGATGTCGATGAGCGCAACGTCTTCGCCATCGGCCTGCAGTCCCTTCGGGCCGAGGAGGGGCGTCAGCTTGAGCGCCGCGGCTGGGCCAGCGGTGGTCAGCTCCTGCTGCGCGGCGATCTTTGTGCCGGTCTTGCCGACGGCCTTGAGGCTGCCGGGTGCGAACTCGACTGCGGGGAAGGAGAAGATCCAGCCGCTATCGGGCTTGGAGTTGATGCCAAGAGATTTGCCGTTGACGAAGAGTTCAACGGACTCGGTGTTGGCGATGACGTAGACGGTCTTTACCGTCTTGGAACCGTCGGGCTGTGTTGCGGGGTAGCTCCAGTGGCCGAGGATGTGCAGGTCTGGCTGCTCGTTCTGAATGACGCGCGTGGCGAAGTAGATCTCCTTGGGCAGGCGCATGGCGTCCACCTTGCCGCTGACGCGGGCGACCTCGCTGGAGTCCTGTCGTCCGTCGGCGTCCTCGTCGTAGAAATAGATGGAGCAGTAGCCGGACCACTTGGAGTGCGCTGGGTCGGTGTTGGAGATGCGGTTGATCCAGTACTCCCAGTAGCGCTTGACTCCGGCGAGGGCGAAGCTCTCCGAGGTGTACTGGTACGTGTCGTTCGGCCCCTTCTTGAATCCGTAGTATGGCGGGGAGAAGCTGTCCCAGAAGCGGCGCGCGCCTTCGTCGCGGAAGTCCTCGGCTTCGATGAGCGGCGCGCGGTCGCGGCGCTCGACGCTGTAGCCGCGGAACAACTGTCCGGGTTGCGTGACCTGGTCGGTCTGCGGGGCCTGGCCGATCATGACGCCGTAGTACTCGGCGATGGGCGTAAGCGCCTGGTTGGCCTCCACATTGTCGTTGTCGCGGTAGCCCATGACGCGGCCACCGTCGGGATCCCACTGCTTGCGCAGATCGACCATCTGCTGCATCTCTTCGGGCGTAACGATGGTGTTGCCCGCCTCCCAGAAGAGGATGCCAGGGTTGTTGCGGAAGTAGATGATGGAGTCGCGCATGACTTCGGCGCGCTGGTCCCACTGGCGGCCCGTGACCTCGCGCTCCTTGTCGCCTGCGGGGCAGACCTGCACGATGCCGAAGCGGGTATAGGCATCGGCATCTGCCTTCTGCGGCGAGACATGCATCCAACGCATGTAATTGCCGTAGCACTCGCGGATCAGGCGCGCGGTGAAGTCGTGCATCCAATCCGGACAGCCGGCACCGACGGCGGCCCATTCGCCCGCAGTACGATCGGCGAACCCCTTGAGGTAGACGAACCTGTCGTTGATGTAGACGCCTCCGGAGCCGACTCCGCCTTTGAACTCGGTTTTGCGGAAACCGGTCTCGATGCGGTTGACATCGACGACCTTTCCATCGACTTTGAGAATGGTGTAGACGTCGTAGAGATAGGGGTCGCCGGTGCTCCAGAAGCGCGCGTTGGTCAGGCTCCCCGTGACCATCTGAACGCTCTTTTCGCCGTCCACCATGTCCACCGGATCGCCGTCGAACTGGGCACAAAGCCTCCCGTCATGGCCGACGATGGCGACCGAGAGGCCGACCGTCGCGCGGTCGCCCGACGTGTTGTGTACTTCGGCCTCGACGGTCACGTCCGCCGTCTTCTTCGCAATGTTGAAGTTGCCCGCGTGAACGTAGACGCCTTGGCTCTCCAGGCCGTAGTAAAGCGGGAGAGTTTGGTGGATCGGGCCGGTGACGTGCAGCCAGACGGCGCGGTTGATTCCGCCGAAGTCGGGGTTGAAGTCGTTGGCGTTCCACTCTAAGGCGGTGGGGACGCAGTCGGCGCCGTCGGAGCCCTTGGGGTTGGCGGCGCAGAAGGCGCGCTCCTTGTAGGTTGTAGTGTTGTCCACCTTGACGGCGAGGACGTTCTCCTTGCCGCCGGGCGCGAGGGCGTCTGTGATGTCGATGCCGTAGGCGGTGATTCCATTCTCGTAGAGACCGGCCTGCTTGCCGTTGAGGTAGATGTCGCCCGCCTGGCGCATTCCTTCAAACTCGATGAAGACGCGGTGTCCGGCGGGCAGGGCCGGGAGCTTGAAGTGCTTGCGATACCATGAGAGGCCCTTGTAGGTGCCGCGGTCGCCGCCGCCATGGGAGATGAGCTCACGAAAACTATCGACATCGTTGAAGCTGTGCGGCGTGGCGACGGTCGCCCACTTTGCGTCGTCGAAGGAGGGCGCTTCGGCTCCGTCCACGTCTTCGCGGATGAACTTCCAATCGTAGTTGAAGTTCAGCGCGACACGCGGAGACTGCGGCGGAACATAGGCCGCGCCCGTGGCCGAGAGTGCGGCAAACGCCGGATACGCGCGACCCAGCACGACGGGCAGGCCGAGGGCGATGAAGCTGGAGGCGCCGATAAATGAACGGCGAGTCACTTTTGCAGAGGACATGAGGTGTGGTTCCCTTTCGCTACTGGACAAGACGAAAAGATACTCTCTCGCGGCGAGTGTACCAACGATAATCCATGGACGGAGGATGAGTCCATTTGGACGCACCGGGGGCGGGCGCGGATGAATTGGATGGAAGCGTCCCCAATCGCTACCGGGAACGCCTGCACAAGGTTTGAGATCTCCTAGCTTGTGCCCAGGCCCTGCGAGCCTTCGATGCGCAGGGTGCAGGGCATCTCCGCAATGGGCGGGGCGGGCGGCAGGGTGACGATGAGCGCGTCGGCGGTCTGCTTGAATGCGACGGTCTGCGGTGCGGGGCCGAGCAGCGTGACACGGTCGACTTTGGCGGATCTGGTTGAAAGCGACTTGATGGAGGCCTGGCCCGCGGGATATTTGTATCCGAAGGCGTAGAGGTTGCCGCCAGCGGTGGTGAAGCGGAAGTTGGCCTCGGTGATGGAGGTGCGATTGCGCGGCGTTCCGGGGTCGTCCTTGATGGCGTTCGACTGGTCCGCTGTGGAACCGCCCTTCCAGTCTGGCGGGCACTGCGCGGGAACGCCGGGGCCTTCACCCATGACGCGCCAAGGACGCGAGCCGTAGATGCCCTCGCCGTTGGCGCGCAGCCATTCGCCGACGGCGACGAGTGCCTTCTGCTGCGCATCGGGGATGCTGCCATCGCCCATGGGCGAGATGTTGAGCATGAGGTTGCCGCCCATGCTGGCCAGCTCCATCAGCTCGCCGACGACGCTGGCTGCGCTGCGATAGGCCTCCGGCCGTGGCGATTCGGTGTATCCCCAGGTGCTGCCGAGGGCGTCGTCCACCTGCCATGCGTAGGGGTAGATCCACTTGGGTGCGCGCTGCTGCTTCTCGAAGTCCTGTACGGATCCCGCGAGGAAGGCCCAGTCCTTGGTGGCGAATGTGACCTGCTTGCCCCACTTGGCCGCGCTGTTGAAGTAGTAGGCGGCGGCGCGCAGCTTGATGGGATCGTAGACGCGCGGGTTGACTCCGTTGTCGAAGTAGATGAGCTGCGGTTCGTACTTGTCCACCAGCTCCTGGACGCGGGCGAGCCAGTCCTCCTGAAAGGCCTGGGATGCGCCGCCGTCGTTCATGTCGCCGGGGATGGGGGGGCCGTAGAAGCCGGCGAACCTAGGGTCGAACTCGTCGTTGGGCACGCCGGGCGCTGGATAGGCAAAGGTGTGGTGCTCCATGCGGTGTGTGGAGAGGCCGAAGATGAGGTCCTGCTTGCGTACGGCGGCGGCCAGTTCCCCGGTGAGGTCGCGCTTCGGCCCCATCTTTCCGGCGCACCAGGGCGTGATGTCGGAGTCCCACATGGCGAAGCCGTCGTGGTGCTCGGCAACGGGCACGACATACTTTGCGCCGGCGGACTTGAAGAGAGAGGCCCAATCGTCGGGATGGTAGTTCCTGGCGGTGAAGAGCGGAATGAAGTCCTTGTAGCCGAACTTGTCCGGCGCGCCGTAGTGCTGGGTGTGCCACTCCACGTCGGAGGTGTACATGTGCTTGATGTACCACTCGTTGATGCGCGCGGGGATGGAGTAAAGTCCCCAGTGAATGAAGATTCCGAACTTCGCCGAGTTGAACCAGGCGGGCGTCTGGTGCTGGTCGCGGATCGAGGCCCAGGTCGGCTTGAATGGCCCGTCGATGGCGGGCTTGGGCGTGGCGTAGGCGTCGGGCGCGCCCGCCGGTGCGCCTGTTTGCGCGTGCAGGCCGCGGGGGATAAGTGTGGATGCGGCGGCGAGAAACGATGTCTGGGCGAGGAAGCTGCGGCGGGTTGACGGCATAGGCGACAAGCCTATCCCACACGGAGAATCACTTTCAAGCGCGGTGGCGCAAGCGTTCGTAAATTGTCCGGCAATGCGACCGGGCCTGAGCGCGAACTAAGAGCGAGGCGGAGGAGTGCCGCATTTGCCCCTTTCTCGCGCGGGGATTGTGCGGTACTCTTGTGCCGCTCTTGTTCGACCTTTGCAGAGATACACCAGGAGACCACCCACATGCCTGTACTGCGCATCGGCTTCCTTGCGGCAGCACTCGCCGCCAGCCTCTTCCCTGTCGCCTCTCGCGGCTCTCTGGGCCTCGCCCAGACGACGCCTGCGACCGTCTCTGCCGCAGCGTCAACGCCTGCTGCCGCGCCGACGCAATCCATCTCGCAGAAGATCGCCACATCGAAGGGACTGCTGGACATCAACACCGCGACGGCGGCGCAGTTGAAGGCCCTGCCCGGCATGGGCGACGCGTACGTGCAGCGCATCGTCGCTGGGCGGCCGTACACGGCGAAGAACCAACTGGTGACGCGCGGCATCCTTCCGCAGGACGCCTACGAGAAGATCAAAGACCAGATCATCGCGCACCACCTGAAGAAGTAGACGCGCGTCGCGCTACGTCTTGGCGGCCTGCTGCGCGAAGATCTCGCGCAGGGTGTCTCCGGCTGCGGTGAGGTTGGCGAGCCACATCTCGACGTACTCACGGGAGAGGACGACGCCGTCGGCGCCCGCGCCGAATGCAGCCTGCAGCGCGCGCTTCACATCGTCCGGGTGGGTGCGCTTGTCGGTGGCCGCGGGGCCTGCGCCGAGCACAGGCACGTCGATGTCGATGCCGGGATAGATCTGCGTCTCTCCGGCAACGCCGATGAGCGCGCGCCTGGTCTCCTTCGCCACGTAGTCCGGCGAGAGGCCCGCCGACGCGAGCTGGTCGAACGGCGCCTCGTTGTAGTTCATCATCTTGTAGTAGAGCGCGAGGAAGTCCTGCGGTTTGGCGTCGTGGAAGACACCCCGGCTCAGGCCCTGCAGGTATGCCGTCATGCGCGGCCCGCCCGCGTTGTTGTAGGTCGCCAGCTTCAGGAAGTCGGCGTACTCCCTGCGCTTCGTGTAGTCCTCCTCCGCGCGATAGAACGGGCTGAAGGTCATGGCCTGCATGATGTGAAAACCGAATGGCTTTGCCGGTGCGATCTGCTTGCCCAGGCCATACAGATCGGCCTGCACTCCCTGAAAGCTGTCCGTCCACAGCGACTCCCAACTGAGGACTTCGGGGTATTTGAGAAGCAGCCGCCAGAAGGTGGTGAAGTAGCCGTCGGGCACCGCATCGGGTGTAGCCCGAAAGATCTGGCCGATCTCCCTGTAGCCCGCCTGCGCGCGCTCCGCCGATATCCCCAGTTCTTTCGCCTTAGCAAGGCAGAACGGGCAGAAGCAGGTCGCGTTGCCGCCGCCGGTCACCAGGCTGTCCAGCGGCCCCTGGCGCTCGCAGCCCCAGGCGATGCCGTCGACCAGTTCGAGATAGCCGAGGAGAAGCGACTCGATCTTGCCGGAGAGAAAGGCGCGGTAGTCGGGATTGTTGAAGCATGGGTTGGTGGTGCGGCGGCCGTTCAGGTCCACCTCGCCCAGCGCGGCGTAGGCGGGGGAGTTGCGTGCCAGCGTGGGGCTGGGATTGTTCAGATCCCAGGCGAAGAAGTCCATGCCGCGCGCGTGGGCCTTCGGCGCCACCTGCTCGATAACGTTGAACTTGCCGTAGCCGGTAATGCGGAAGTCCTTCACCGGGGTGTTCTGGAAGTACTTGAGGTCGTAGTCGTAGAGCGCGCCCGCGTTGACGCCGGTGTTGTTGGTGCCGAGCGCGGCGCCGTGGTCCGGCAGGCCGCCGCCCGCGCGCAGGCGCTGCTCGCCGTAGGCGTAGGTGTACGCCCAGACGGTGTTCACATCGCCCTTGTGCTGGATGTTGTCCAGCACCGCGTCGATGCCCTCGTCCACCCACGCGAAGCCGCGCACCTGGATGCCAACGAAGTTCTTGCGGTTCTTGACCGCGGCGCGTGGAGCGGCTGGCTGCGCTGCGGTTGGAGGGATGCTCTGCGATGCTGCGTACGGTGCTGGCTGCGGGCGCGCCTCCTGCGCCAGCAATGCCGCCGATGCGCTGGCCAGCCGGAGAAACGTTCTGCGATCGAGACGGGATTTCATGGGGTGCTGCTCCTTTGCGGACGAATAGGAGAGGCGCCAACTGCCCCGCGAGTTTCGTGCGCGTACCTTTGTACCAGAGCGAGTCTTCGCCGAGCGAGACAGACCGATAAGTGCCGCCTCGAAGCTGCAGCATGCCGCAGCCCGCCTCGTTCATCCTTCGTTGACAAACCCGTGCCCAGCCGGTAACTTCTTAACAGATGAGCTATTCGACCCAGCATCGCGGGCACCACCATCACCATGCGCAGAGCGTGTTGGCGGCTGTGTCCGGTGCGGCAAAGTAGCGAAACGCACACCAGGATTCGACAAGGCCCGCCGACGCGCACACCGCGAGCGGGCCTTTCTGCTGCGCGCAAGTGGATGCGGACCACATGCTTGCGTTTCATGTCTTATGTTTAAGTTGTCATTCTGAGCGCAGCGAAGAATCGCCGTATTTGTTTTCGTTCAACCGCGATAGCAAGTGAAAGTGAGAGATACGATGAACGCATTGAACAACGCACCCATTATCGACTTTGCCAAGATGGACGGCCTCGTCCCAGGCATCGTGCAGGACGCCAAATCCGGCGAGATGCTGATGCTCGGCTTCCTCAACGAGACCAGCTACCGCAAGAGCCTGGAGTCCGGCTTTGTCACATTCTGGAGCCGCACCCGCCAGAAGCTCTGGATGAAGGGCGAGACCAGCGGCAACCGCCTGCGCATCGTCACTGCCGCAACCGACTGCGACAACGATGCTCTGCTCTTTCGCGTGGCGGTGGAGGGCGACGGCCTGGTCTGCCACGAGGGCACCGTGAGCTGCTTCACCAAACCGATCGCAGTGGCGAGCACCAATTGAAGACAAAACAGGTTCCTCCGCATTCGTTGCGGAACGACAAAAGGAAAGAAATGACTAACAAGCTGAAGCTTGGAATTCCGAAGGGAAGTTTGCAGGACGCGACGATCGCGTTGTTTGAGCGCGCCGGATGGCGGATCTTCGCCAGCGGACGCAGCTACTTCCCGAGCATCGACGACGCGGAGATCGAGTGCATGCTAGTGCGCGCGCAGGAGATGGCGCGCTATGTGGAGCACGGCGCGCTCGACGCCGGCCTTACCGGCAACGACTGGGTGCAGGAGAACGAGACCGACGTCGAGTACATCACCAGCCTGACCTACTCGAAGGCAAGCCGGCAGAAGGTGAAGTGGGTGCTCGCGGTGCCGGAGGATTCGCCGTTTCAGAAGCCGGAAGACCTTGCCGGCAAGATCATCGCCACCGAACTGGTCGAGTTCACCAGGCGATACTTCGCCGCGCGCAACATCCCCGTCAAGGTCGAGTTCAGTTGGGGCGCAACGGAGGTGAAGCCGCCGACGCTGGCCGACGCGATCGTCGAGGTGACAGAGACGGGATCGAGCCTGCGCGCCAACCGGCTGC
>JAJZDL010000128.1 GCA_021851465.1 Acidobacteriota bacterium | reverse complement strand
CCCGCTGACGCTGTGGTATCGGCAGTTGGCCGCGCTGCACCACGACAACGCCGTGATCCGCTCCGGCAGCAAGACGTTTCTGGACTTCGATGCCCAGAACGCGCTGGTGTGGGTGAGCCGTCCGGCGGCGGGCAGCGAACGGAGTTTTCCAGTGATTTCGGCGTGCAATCTTACGTCGTCGCCGCTGGTGCTGTCGCTTGCATCCGACGCGAAGGCCCTGGGCCTGCACGGATCGTATCTGCTGACGTTGCTGCGCTCCGATACCGGGATGGGAGCGCAGGACCTGAACTCCGTCACACTGCCGCCCTTCGGCGTCTACATCGGCGAGCTGCACCGCTGAAGGTCCCTGTTTCGCACGAATCCGATTTGGAGTCTGTTCCATTTTGGAACGTGTGCACGCAGAAACCAAGATTTCCGCAAGGCAGGATTCGCTTTGCGTTCGCTATAGCGTAGACTCGATCTGAGGGCGGTAGAACGTGCGATATACGGTACCTCATCCTATCCCGTATCAGGGCAGCAAACGGCGGCTCGCAAACGCCGTTCTATGCCATGTCGGACAGCGCAAGTACAAACGGTTGGTTGAACCGTTTGCAGGCTCTGCCGCCATCACTCTGGCCGCCGCGTCGAGAGAGTTGTTTCCGTCGTTTCTAGTCGGAGATGCATTGCAGCCGCTGATCGCCCTATGGCAGGGCATTCTCCAGGCGCCAGCGAAGATGGCCGATCAATATGAGGCACTCTGGATCCGGGAACGGAGCAATCCAGTCGCGGAGTATTACCTCATCCGCTCCGAGTTCAATATCGACCGGAACCCAGCAAAACTGCTCTACTTGCTGGCACGATGTGTCAAGAACTCGGTACGCTTCAATCCATCGGGCGAGTTCAATCAATCCCCGGACAAACGTCGTACCGGGACCCAGCCGAAGACCATGCGCGCGGAACTGAACGCAGCCCACCTACTGCTTCAAGGCAGGTCTCAGGCAGTCGCAAGCGATTTCATGACGCTCTTCGAGCAGGCTCGCCCAGGCGATTTTTTCTATCTCGACCCGCCGTATCAGGGCACAAGCGAAGGGCGAGACCAACGCTACTTCAAGAGCGTATCGCGCGAGCGCATTATGCAGGGACTGGCCCTCCTCAATGAAAAGGGCGTTCCGTTCGTGCTCAGTTACGACGGATCGTGCGGAAACATGAACTACGGAGAGCCGCTCCCAGCCGATCTTGCAGACAGGATCCTTCTGGACGTGGGACGCTCCAGCCAGGCCACGCTCAACGGCAAAGACCACGTCACCATCGAGTCGCTCTACATATCGCGCTGCCTGAAATGTGCCGGCTCCCATGCGCCTCTGCTTCTGGCCCATTACAGCCCTCAGGTCAGCATGTTTGCCTAACGCTTCAAGATGTCCTTGATGTATTCGGTTGGCCTCTTGCCAACTTTCTTCGCCTCTCGACGCAGTCTGTCGGCCACGTCCGTCTCAGGCCTGCCAACCCAGACCAAGTCCGTCCTTCGCTCCTCGACCATTGCAACGTGTGTGTAGGAACTCGATCCAGACCAGTAGCAAGACTGGCAAACCGCCACAGCCTTCACCCCGAGAATGTTTGCGCAATGTTCGCAAGCCCAGGACTTCTTGCGATTGCAGGAGCCACATAAGACCTGGAACACCTCTTTGTCTGTGCCTTTCGATTCGCCAGCAACCTGATATGGGATGCGATGATCGACCTGAAGGTTGAGTGTAGAAGAACAAATCTGGCATAGACTGCCGGCACTCTCTATGATCTGCCGGCGCTCCTTCTTGGCAACGGCTCGTCTTCCCGTCATGTCAGGGCTTTGCAACTTCTCAAGATCGAGCGTGTATGCAGCGATGCTGCGGCCATTGCTGTGCTTGACCTTTATGGTGTTTAGGGGAAACCCCAACTCTCTGACATCGCGCGCAGCGCGAGGAGGGTGGTCGTATCCTGCTTTGCCGATCTCCTCCGTGGATACCATTCCATTTTTTACGATTGCGTCCAACACAAATCGGGCGCGTTTGTTGGTCACGCCCTCAATCAGCGACTGCATGGCCTCCGAGATCGTCTGCCTTCCGGGGAGACTCTCGGTATCACTCATTCTTCGTCCCCATGGCGCATTGTCCGTTCTGTAACTCCGTAGCCATGTGTCGAATTCTACCCTCCCTGTGTTGCATGGTGCAGCAGACCCCATTCTCTACTCGTCGGCTTCGTGCAGCTTGGCGAGCGCGGCGAAGTCCTCGAGTGTGGTGGTGTCGCCCGTTACCGTGCCGGTGGTTGCCAGCTCGCGGAGCAGTCGCCGCATGATTTTGCCGGAGCGTGTTTTGGGCAGGGTCTGGGTGAAGCGCAGGCTGTCCGGCCGGGCCAGCGCGCCGATCTCCTTGGCCACCCACTGGCGCAGCTCCTGGCGCAGGGCGTCGCTCGGCTCGTGGCCCTCGTCGAGCGTCACGAAGGCGGCGATCGCCTGCCCCTTCATCTCGTCGGGCCGTCCCACGACGGCGGCCTCGGCGACCTTGGGGTGCGCCACGAGGGCGGACTCGATCTCCATCGTCCCGAGGCGGTGTCCGCTGACGTTGATGACGTCGTCGACGCGGCCCATGAGCCAGTAGTATCCGTCGGCGTCGCAGCGCGCTCCGTCGCCGGTAAAGTAGCTGCCGGGCACGGCGGAGAAGTAGGTCTCGTGGAAGCGCTGCACATCGCCGCCGGCTTGCTCGCTCCAGATGGTCCGCGCCATGGAGGGCCAGGGCTTGCGCACGACCAGCAGCCCGCCCTGTCCGGCTGGCACCGGCCCGCCCTCTTTGGTGACCACCTCCGGCACGATGCCGAAGAAGGGCCGCGTCGCCGAACCGGGTTTGGTGGCCACCGCGCCGGGCATGGGCGCAATCATGATGGCGCCCGTCTCGGTCTGCCACCATGTATCGACGATCGGACAGCGATCCTTGCCGATCTCGCGGTGGTACCACATCCAGGCCTCGGGATTGATCGGCTCACCGACGGTGCCGAGCAGGCGCAGGGACGCCAGCGAATGTTTGCGCACCCACTCGTCGCCCCACTTGATGAATGCGCGGATCGCCGTCGGCGCGGTGTAGAAGACGCTCACTTTATGGGTGTCCACGATCTTCCAGAAGCGGTCGTTCTCCGGAAAGTTCGGCGCGCCCTCGTACATCAGCACAGTCGCGCCGTTCATCAGCGGGCCATAGACAACATAAGAGTGCCCCGTCACCCAGCCGCAGTCCGCCGTACACCAGTACACGTCGTCCTCGCGCAGGTCGAAGACGTACTTGCTCGTCAAATAGCTCTGCACCGCGTATCCGCCGGTGGTGTGCACCAGGCCCTTGGGCTTGCCGGTGGTGCCGGAGGTGTACAGGATGTAGAGCAGGTCCTCGGAGTCCATCCACTCCGCGGCGCACTCGGGCTGGGCGGCGGCCATCAGATCGTGCCACCAGAGGTCGCGCCCCGGCTTCATCGCAATCGAAGCGGCAACCGCAGGTGCGCGCTGGTATACGACGACGTTGCGCACGGTGGGGCAGCGCTCGATGGCATCGTCCACAATCGCCTTCAGGCGCACCTCGGTGCCGCGCCGATAGCTCACATCCTGCGTCAGCAGAGCGACGCAGCCCGAATCGTTGACGCGGTCCACGATCGCCTGCGCCGCGAAGCCGCCGAAGATGACCGAATGCACCGCGCCGATGCGCGCGCAGGCCAGCATGGCGATCGCCAGCTCGGGAGACATGCCCATGTAGATTGCGACGCGGTCGCCGCGCTCGACGCCCAGGCCCTTCAGCACGTTGGCGAAGCGCTGGACCTGCGCATGAAGCTCCGCGAAGGTGAGCCTGCGCACCTCGCCCGACTCGCCCTCCCACAGCAGCGCGATCTTGTCTCTTCGCGCGCCTGCGGCGTGGCGGTCCACGCAGTTGTGGCAGAGGTTGAGCTTGCCACCGGTGAACCACTTGGCCGATCCCATCTCGCCCTGGAGGACTTTATCCCAGGGCGCGAACCACTCCAGCTCCGCCGCCGCCTCGGCCCAGAACTGCTCCGGCTGTTCGACGCTGCGCCGATAGATTGCCTCGTACTGCTCGATGTTCTCGATGTGCGCCTTGGCTGCAAACTCGGCTGGCGGCGGGAAGACCCGGTTCTCTCGCAGCAGCGAATCCATGTTTGTCCCAACCGATTGCGTTCCCCCCGATGTAGCCACTCGCACCCCTTGTTTCGATATTTGGCGGCCCCGACAGACTCACTCTCCGCTCCGTAAAAAGGTACGCCAACTGCATTGTGATGGGCAAACATTGGCGGCACAAAGCGCGCGCGCTGCTAGACTTGGCTGCATGACCATTCTCTGGTCGGCAGCATTCGGCTGGTTTATCGGCTTCTTCTTCGGCGTGGGCTGCTCGCTGGCGGTGCTGTACTCGATCTACCTGGGTGGCTACCGCGCCGCAGTGAAGGACTCGCAGCGCGACCCGCCGCCCGAGCGCCTCAGCCGCGCCCTCGCCAAGCTCCCGCGCGCGGGCGATGTGCATGGAGGAGGCGCGCGCGGCTAAGGCGCAAGCGCGTCGTTGAAGGGCAGGATGCGCGAGGTCACTACCATCTCGTGGTAGTTGCGATAGGTGGCGTTGTACCAATATCCGATGTTCGGCGGGTTGCTGACCATCTTGTCGGATATCTTCGTCGGTAGCCAGAAGCGCCTCCCATCGAGGAGGATGGGGGCATATTCGACGGAGACATCCCATTGGCCATAGATCGGCGCCAATTCAAGCTTGGCGAATAGATGGCCGGCAGGGACGATGAGGTGGTGCGGAGCGCGAAACTCCATCCGTTTGATCTGCGTTGTGAGTGGATCGATGAGAACGCGCCCGCTGACATCCTCATGCATCAGGCAGTTGATGGGTCGTTGGTCGCCTGGCAGGCTGGCGAAGTCGATGATGTACGGGTCCTTTGGGCGATTCAGCGCGACCGGCTCCAGGGTATAGCTCATGCACCTCTGCTGGCTCAACGAGACAAGCGCGAGACCGTTGGAGAAGGCCCCGCGAAGATAGGACGGGCCGCTGACGGAGTCTCCCGTCGCGGACCTGCCGTTTACCCGCTTGACCTCGTGCGACTCCTGAAGGGTCACCCTGCCGCCGGAGGAATCGACGCGCTTCAGGCGGAAGGTGGAATCGGTGACAATCAGGCCAGACCAGTATGCCCTGCTGGCCTGCCGCATCGCGGAGATGACCTGCTCGTCGCAGAAGAAGCTGGGGATGGTGGCATCGTACTGCTCCAGGTTCTCCTGTAAGCGCTGTAGGAGTTCGGCGAGCGTGGGCGGCCCTGCCTTTTGCGGCGTAGCAGCGCGCAAGGCAGCCGGAATGACGGAGAGCAACGCAATGACAAGCCAGCAGCCATTCTTCAGACTCCAGCGTTTCACCGATAGCCTCCTGAATCGTTACAGAACTCTCGCGCAACACTCTACGCTGCGAACCGACCCCGCGCTATTGTCTTGTTTCTGCTTCCTGCCGGCGGGAATTAACTGATTAGTTAATGAGTGAGGAGATAGAGGCTGGTCGAAGGAGGACGGGTAACCTGTTTCACGAGATTGGCTGGAAATCTTCTCGCTAAAGCTGGATATCTGCCTTAGAATAAACTGAATAGTCATCTTCGCGGCTCTTCCGGTGTGCATTCCGGTGTGCGAAGGTCTGCTTTGGAGAGGTCTTCGGATGGGTTTTCTATCTTGGAAGGGAAAATTTGGACGCGACCGAGACTTTTTAGCTGGGGCAGGCGTCTCTACCTGTATGGGCAGCGTGGCGATCGCCATCTCGGTGGAACAGGCAGAGCAAAATCAGCAGGAGAACGCGGCCATTGCGCGCGGCCTCAAGAGCCACGACGCGGCACTGCTGGACCACCTGATCGAGCTGTACCAGCACCGCCTGCTGCGCTACCTGCTGTTCCTCACCGGCAAGCGTGAGGTCGCGGAGGACCTCTTCCAGGAGACGTGGATGCGGGTCCTGCTGCGCGGCGGCCAGTACAACGGGAAGGCGCGTTTCGACACATGGCTGTTTACCATCGCGCGGAACCTGGTCATCGACCTCTCGCGCAAGCGGACGATGGCGTCGTTGGACCAGATGAGCGAGGCGAACGACGACGGACACGGGTTTGAGATCGCAACCGACGGCCCTACGCCGCTGGAGCAGTTTCAGGTGCGCGAAGACCGGGCGGAGGTGGCCGCGGTGATGCTGAAGCTGGAGCCAAACTACCGCGAGGTGCTGACGCTGCGCTTCCACGAGGAGATGTCGCTGGAGGAGATCGCAAGCGTGACACATGCGCCGCTCTCGACGGTGAAGTCGCGACTCTACCGGGGGCTGGCTGCGTTGAAGCCGGAGCTTGAGCGGCTGCGCGGAGGGCACAACGCAACGGAGGCGATGGTATGAACACTCCCTTCGAGATGCAGGCCGCACACCGGATCGATGGCGCGCCGCAGTGGGACGATCCCTCGGCCTTTGCAGGCAACGCGCTGCGCACCGTTCCTTTGGGGGCGCGCTCGGCGGTGGTGAACCGGACCCATCGCGTGGTGCGGGAGCGGGCCGCGGCGCTGAAGACGCAGCGCAGCCGCGCTCGCGGCCTGATGGTCCCACTGACCATCTGCTCGGCGTTTCTGATTCTGGGTGTCGTTGCGCTGTGGAGCGGGCTCTATCAGTATCAGACTGCCGAAGCTGCGCAGACGGTCCAGACCGACGTTGCCACATTGGCCGCAAGCGACGCCAGCAACCAGTTCATGGTGGTGTTGCTGTGGTTCGTGCCGGCGTCTCTCTCGCTGATCGCGACCGTCCTGTACCGCCGTCGGCGCAACGGCCCGGACCGCGAGGCGCTGTAAATGACGATGCTCTGGGACAGCAAGACCGACGACTCTTCGCAGGGGCCCGGTGAGGGCGACAGCCCGCGAATGATCCCACTGTGGTCGATCGTTCTTGCGGTGGCGGTGTTCATTCTGTCGATCTGGTGGTTCAACCATGGGCCGGTGCCGGCGCGCCGTCGTCCTGGGTCGTTGCCCATGCACTTGATCACGGGCTACATCACGGGGACGACTCTGGCCAGCTATGTCCTGCTGGTCGGGTACGTGAGCCGCGACATCAAGCGGCGCAACATGTCGGCGGCAACGTGGATGCTGATCGTTGTGGTGATGCCCGGCGGAATCGGCGCGGTGGTCTACTTCCTGCTGCGCCAGCCGGTCATGATACGCTGCCAGAACTGCAACACCGAACTGACGGCGGGCGTCCACTTCTGTCCGCAGTGCCGCTTTCAGGTAGCGCCCGTGTGCGGCCAGTGCTTTCGCGGGGTGCAGATCACGGATGCCTTTTGTCCGCGCTGTGGACACAACATAGCGGACGATCCCGCGCCCGGCAGACTGCGCGCCTACAGCGATAGCTAGCGGGAAGTGGTACGTTGTGAATGCGGAGGGAACGGGCCGCTTGCAGTTGGCCACGGGTCGAACTCTCCTTACCACTCCTTCAATGTCGCTTACCGCGCTCATTATCGACGACGAACCGCTTGCCCGGCAGGAGTTGCTCTATCTGCTACAGTCCGTGGAGGGCGTGGAGGTGGTGGCCCAGGGGACGAACGGCATTGAGGCTGTGGATCTGGTGCGCGCGCACCACCCGGATGTGGTCTTTCTGGATGTGCAGATGCCTGGGTTGGACGGCTTTGCGGTGCTCAAAAAGCTGCTCGACAAGAAGATGGGCCTGCCGCAGGTCGTCTTTGCCACTGCATTCGACCGGTATGCTGTGCGCGCCTTCGAGGTCAATGCGGTCGATTACCTTCTGAAGCCGTTCGATCGCAGACGTGTGCAGCAGACGATCGAGAAGGTGCGGGCCAGGATCGCCAACCAGGCCGCCGCCGCCGTCCAGTCGGCTCAGACGGATGAGGCGGCCGTAGACGCGCCCACCATCGATGCCCGCCTGGACGCGCTTCTAAAGTTGGTCGAGGAGCGCACGCAACCGGCTCTGTCCCACTCGGGAAAGGTGGTTGTCCGCGCGCAGGGACGCCTCCTGCTGGTCGACCAGCGGGAGATATGCTTCGCGTCGATCGAGAGCGGCACCATCAGCATAGTTACACGCGGCGCGGAGGGCGAATCGAACTGCCGCACGCTGGAGGAGCTGATGGACCAGCTCGATCCCCAGGCGTTTTGGAGGGCACACCGGTCGTTTATCGTGAACATTCAGCACATCCGCGAGGTTGTGCCGTGGTTCAAATCCAGCTAC
>JAJZDL010000127.1 GCA_021851465.1 Acidobacteriota bacterium | reverse complement strand
CGATCTCATTGGCGAGTTGCTTATTTTTGTGTCGATTCTGTGCGGGGCAGCAGAGCGCACCAACCACGAACCAGCCAGCGCCAAACCCAGTCGCGCAGGCCTCTTCCTCACAACTGCCGGAGGCGCCGATGCCGGCATCGGCCACAGGCACCGCGGGCGCGTCGCAGGATGAAGCGCAGCCCAAGCGGATCATGGGTTTAATGCCGAACTTTCGCTCCGTCAGCGCGGGCGAAATCGTGCCGCAAGAGACCGCGCGGATGAAGCTGGTGACGGCGACGCAGGACAACTTCGACTACACATCTCTGTTCTTCGACGGATGGATCGCGGCGGACTCTTTTCTGGCGAAGGCGACGCCGGAGTTTCACCAAGGAGCGGCCGGCTATGCGCGGTACTACTGGCACACGGTGGCCGACCAATCGATCGAGAACTATTTTGTGGAGTTGATCGTTCCGGCGATCACGCATGAAGATTCGCGGTACTACGCGATGGGCCGGGAGGGCGGTGGGTTCTGGAAGCGGACGGGCTACTCGCTGAGCCGCGTGGTGGTGACGAAGACCGATACGGGGAGCAGGACATTCAACTACTCTGAGATCACGGGCTCGGCCGTGGCGGCCGGCATATCGAACTTTTACTATCCGACCAAAGAGCAGACGGTGAGCAATGCGATGCAGAACTGGGGGCTGGACATCACCTACGACGCGGTGACGTTTATGTTCCACGAGTTCTGGCCAGACATCAACCGCACAGTCTTCGGCAAGAAGGCTGTCAAAGCGGCCCCGAACCATTAGCATCCGGTTGTTGCCTGGGTTGCTTTCAGGACATATCGAAGTAGAAGCGATAGTGGTTCCGGCAGCGCGGGTTGAAGGCCGCAGCGCAGTCGGGGCACCGGTTGGAAGAGCGCAGGTACTGGTTGATGCTCATTGTGGACCCGCAGGCCCCGCACAGAACCGCTGGCCGGTCCCATTCGCGTTGGGGCCAGAGTTGGATTGGGTGCCCAGCCAGCGCGTCGTGGCACTCCTTGCAGGCGTAGAATTCGCCGCAACACTTCATCTGGATCGCGACGATGTCCACGGGCTTGTTGTAGTGGGCGCAACGAGTCTGTGGGTCGAGAGCGATTCCGTTCACCTGCGGTCGAGGAACTGACATGGATTTATAGAGTCGGTCGCGGGGCGGCGTTGCCTTGGCAAGCGATGCGCAATTGCATCGGGTCAGAGCATTTCCGGTGACGGAGTAGACCGCCGCAGAGCCCGAAAATACGGGGATTCTTCGCTGCGCTCAGAATGACACTCCATTTTTGGCCCATACCAGTTTGAGAAGATCTCTAGCGGTTGCCGAGGGCCGTGCGCAGGTCCTGGCGGTCGTTCCAAGCGATGCGCAGGCCAGTGGAGACGGGTTTTTTGCCGAGAAGCCTGAACCCGCCGAGAACGGAACGGACGAAGACGGGCGCGCACCCGTCGCCGGGCCACAGTTGCGATACGGGCCGCGGAACGCCGTTGGCGTCCGGGTGAAAGACGCGGTCGTCCCAGCGGCGCGAGCCTTCGGGGAAGTCGGGGTAGTGACGGATCACCTCCAGAGTCGATTCCAGGACGCGGTACTTCCAGGGGACGGCGTAGGACGGCATGAAGTGGATGTTGCTGATGCGCTGGCGGCGGAGTTGGTGGACGAACTCGTCGAAGCCGCGCGCGTTGGTCAGGTTGGTGTTTGCATTGGGCTGGATGCCGTGGCGGTCTCCGCCGCTGATGAGGAGCTGGTCCCACTTCTGGGCGAGCGCCTGAGTCTGGCGGTTTTCCTGCCAGCCGCGCAGGCCATTCAGCTCCATCGCGTGGATGAAGCGGTTGCCGGTGGCGAGGAACTCGTTGACGCAGAAGAGATGGCGTTCGGCCCCCAGCTTGTGCAGGTCCCAGATGGGATGGTTGAAGACGATCAGTGTGTCCGGCAGGCTGTGCAGATCCGAGAGTATCTGGTTGAGGCGCAGGGTGGATGGCGCGGCGGTGAACTCCTGGAATGTGCGCATCCATGCATCGGCCGTGGAGCTGGGCAGGTTGTGAATTCCGAGATGAAAGACCGAATCGAGATAGGGCACGGTCCACTCGACGGAGATGGGGATATGGCCGGTGGCGGGCTGCGAGCGCAGGAGGAGCGGGGCGCGGATGTCGTCGTGGTCTGTGATGGAGACGAGGGCGGAGAGTTGCAACTGGTCTTCAATCTGGCGACGTTCGAGGTCGAAGGCGAGTTGGGGGGGCAGAGGCGGGGTCCAGTAGCTGGCCGCGTAGTTGAGGTCGAAGCCGTGGATCTCGCGGCAGCGCCTCTCGCGGTTGGCGAAGATGGGGCGCAGCAGCCTGTACTTCGCGCCGAGGACGGCGAGATAGGTGAGCGGCTCCTTCGACATGCAGGTGTGGCTGTGCAGCGAGACGCCGGAGGTAAACTCCTGGGACGCGTCGCGCTTGCGCCATGAATAGGAGATGCTGGACTTCGGCATGTCTGCCCCCGTTTAGCGATGAGTTGAATCTTTACCGGGCCCAGTGTGTCGTGCAGAGATGCAAACCGACTGTAACGCTCTCGCCTGATCTCCGGATTCGGAAGGCCGGCAGGATGGGCGAGACGCATCTCCAACTGAGTACAGTATAGTCCTGTTTCGCTTTGAACGCTGGGGCAGCCGTTCGGCTGTACGTCCTTAAGCATTGCTTCATGCGGATTTGTTTTTAACGCGGCGTCATTTTGGATTGAGGACAGCACATGTCACTCAATTGTGGGGGATAAGATCGTACAATTAGGCGTCGTCGATAGCGATGTACCGTTGGGCTTCTGCGTTGCTTCAGGCCCGATGGGACAGTACTTGCAGACTCAATCCGCGCGGCCCTTTGCAAGGCCGGAACACAGGGGACAGCAGGCATGAGAATCGTTGCGATGACGGACCCGTTTCTTCCCAAGATCGACGGCATTGTCACCATGCTGACCAGGACGGTCGAATGCCTGCGGCGGCGAGGCGACGAGGTGCTGATTTTTGCTCCGAGCGGCGGGCCGAGCGAACTCTACGGCGCGGAGGTTGTGGGGCTGCCTTCGATGCGGTTTCCGCTGTATCCGGAGTTGCGGCTGGCGCTGCCGCGCGCGTCGATGCGTGCGAAGATCGCAGCGTTCGCGCCCGACGTCGTGCATGTGTTCGAGCCTGCGCTGCTCGGCATTGGCGGGATCTATTGCAGCCAGGCGCTGAAGCTGCCGCTGGTGGTTTCGGCGCACACCGATATTGCGGCGTATCTCCGCTACTACAAGCTCGGTGCATTGGATGGGCTGACCTGGATGCTGATGCGGGAGCGGCACCGGCGGTCCGATGTGAACCTGTGCACATCGACTGCGACGCTGAACGACCTGCAGGCCCATGGGATCGGCAACCTTGCGCTGTGGGAGCGAGCGGTGGATTCGACGCTGTTCCGCGCGGAGGCGAAGAGCGTGGAGATGCGCAGCCGCCTGAGCGACGGCGCGGTCGAGAAGCCGCTGCTGCTGTATGTCGGACGGCTCTCCGCGGAGAAGCAGGTGGATCAACTGCGCGATGTGCTGCGGGCGCTGCCGGGGACGCGGTTGGCGATCGTGGGCGATGGGCCTGTGCGGGGCGAGCTGGAACGGCACTTCAAGGGGACTCCAACCGTCTTCATGGGGTATCTGCGGGGCGCGGCGCTGGCCAGTGCGTATGCTTCGGCAGACCTGTTTGTATTTCCATCGCAGACGGAGACGCTTGGCCTGGTGTTGCTGGAGGCCATGGCCGCGGGATGTCCCGTTGTGGCCTGCCGCGCGGGCGGCGTTCCGGATGCGGTGCAGGATGGGCGGACTGGATTTCTGTTTGCGCCGGGCGAGCCGGACGGGCTGGTGAACTGCGTGCGGCGCGCGCTTGCCAGCGGCGACCTCGATTCGATCCGCGCGCGGGCCCGGCAGGACGTCGAGCAGCATAGCTGGGAGGGCGCGACCGAGCAACTGCGGCAGCTCTATATGCAGGCCATGGAGAACAGGATGCATCGCGCGCCGCCACAGCCGCCCGGCGCGGTGAAGCGAGCCCTGTCTCATGCGACGCTTGCCGTGCTGCGGACGCTGCTGCCGTGAAGCAGATTGCGGCGTTGACAGCGATTGCGTTGGGAGCGAGGGTCGAGATTGCGCGCGAGCCGGTGCGGAAGCTGGAGCGCATGATCTTCGCCTTCTTCGCAATTCACCCGATCGGGCCAAGCAATTTATTGGACGGTGAGGGCCTCACCGCATGTACTCGGGCCGGGCATGGTAGTCGGTATGCAAGAGCCGCTCGGCCTTGTGGCTGGCGGGCGCGCCCAGAAACTCGTCGTAGAGCTGCTTGACGTACGGGTTGTGGTGGGAGCAGCGCAACTGGTCGCCATGGTCCTCGTTGTAGAGGCCGGCGGCGCGTTTGATGCGCAGTTCGTTGGTGGCCCCGTAGGGCTGGCCGCCGCCGCCGACGCAACCGCCGGGGCACGCCATCACCTCGACGAAGTGATAGGGCGTCTCCTCGCCCGCGGCCTTGGCCGCGCGTACCTTCTCCAGCACCTGCTCGACGTTGGCGAGGCCGTGGGCCACGGCGATGCGGATGGTCTTGCCGGCGACCTCGATGGAGCCTTCCTTGACGCCTTTGAGTCCGCGCGTCACCTCGAACTCGACCTTGGCGGCGTCCTTTCCGGTGATGTAGAAGTACGCTGTGCGCAGTGCGGCCTCCATCACGCCCCCGGTTGCACCGAAGATGGTTCCCGCGCCGGTGTACATGCCGAGAAGATGGTCGGATTGCTCGTCGGGGATGGTGACGAAGTCGATTCCCGACTGCTTGATCATGCGCGCGAACTCGCGTGTGGTGATCGACACATCCACATCCTGGTATCCAGAGGAGGACATCTCCTTGCCGCGGATGATCTCGGACTTCTTCGAGGTGCAGGGCATGACCGAAACGACGAAGATCCTGGCAGGGTCGATCCCCTGTTTTTCCGCGTAGTAGGTCTTGGAGAGCGCGCCAACCATCGCGTGCGGAGACTTGCAACTGGAGAAGTGCGGAATCATGTCGCTGTGGAACTTCTCCATAAAGTCCACCCAACTGGGGCAGCAGGTGGTGATGAGCGGCAGAACGCCCTTGCCGTCGAGAAGGCGCGATTTGAACTCCGTGGCCTCCTCGACGATCGTCAGATCCGCGCCGAAGTTGGTGTCGAAGACCGCCTTGAATCCCATGCGGCGGAGCGTGGCATAGATCTTGCCGGTCAGGTTGGAGCCAACGGGAAAACCAAAGGCCTCGCCGATGGCCACGCGCACCGCGGGCGCGATCTGCGCGACGCAGAACGCATCCGGGTCCGCCAGTTTCTCCCATACTTTCACCGATTCGTCGTACTCCACGATGGCGCCGGTGGGGCAGTGCGCGGAGCACTGGCCGCAGCGCACACAGGGCGAATCGGCCAGTGGGATGTCTCCTGCGGCGGCGATGCGCGTCTCGAAGCCGCGGTTGAGAAAGCTGAGCGCCCAGACGTTCTGGTCCTGCTGGCAGACCTGGATGCAACGTCCGCAGGAGATGCACTTGCGCGGATCCAGCACAATGCTGTGCGTGGAGTCGTCGCAGGGCAGGTTGGGAACGATGTTGTCCAGGCCCGACCACGACAGCCCGAAGTCGGCGGCCAGTGTTTGCAGCTCGCAGTTCCGGTTGCGCAGGCAGGTCAGGCACTCGTTTGGATGGCGCGAGAGGATGAGTTCGAGGACCGAGCGCCGGACATCGACGATCTCCGGCGTCTCGGTGAGGATGTCCATCTTGTCTTCGATGGGGGTGCAGCAGGCGCGCAGCATCTTGTTGTTGTTCTTGACCTGCACGATGCAGATTCCGCAGGCCGCCGTGGCATCGAGGTCGGGATGCTTGCAGAGCGTGGGAATGCGCACATGGACCAGCCGCGCGGCGTCCAGAATGGTGGCGCCCTTGGCGACTTCCACCGGCAACCCATTGATCGTGGCGTGAATTGCGTTGCTCATAGAGGCTTCTTCTCGATCCCTTGCGGTCAGGCTTTTGTGGGGGCGGCAGGCAACAGCCGCTCGGTGAACTCATGCTCGAAGTGGCGAATGGCGGAGAGCGTGGGATTGGGAGCGGTCTGGCCCAGGGCGCAGAGCGAGGCCTTCTGCATTGCCTTGGCAACCTTGCGGATCTCCTTGATGTCCTCGATCGTTCCGTTGCCATCGACGATGCGGTCGAGCAGGCGCAGCATCTGTGTGCCTCCGATGCGGCAGGGAGCGCACTTGCCGCAGGACTCATCGACGCAAAAATCCAGGTAGAAGCGGGCCAGTTCGACGACGCTGTCGCGGTCGTCGATGACGATCAAACCTCCCGAGCCCATCATCGATCCAAGCTGTTGCAGGTTCTCGTAGCTGACCGGAGTGTCGAACTCGCGCTCCGGGATCATGCCGCCCGAAGGGCCACCGGTCTGGATTGCCTTCACCGCGCGCTCCGTGCCAGTGCCTCCTCCGATGACCTCGACGATCTGGCGCAGCGTGGTGCCCATCGGCACCTCCACCAGGCCGTTGTTCTCGATCTTTCCGGTCAACGCGAAGACCTTGGTCCCCTTGGATTTTTCCGTGCCGAGCGCAGCGAACCACTTGGCCCCGTGCAGCAGGATGCGCGGCACATTGGCCAGGGTCTCCACGTTGTTGATGCAGCTTGGCTGGTCCCACAGTCCCTTGACGGCGGGGAACGGAGGGCGCGGGCGGGGCGTTCCGCGCTTGCCCTCGACCGACGCAATCAGCGCGGTCTCCTCGCCGCAGACAAACGCTCCAGCGCCGAGACGGATCTCGAAGTCGAAGGCCCACCCCGAATCGAAGATGTTCTTGCCCACAAGGCCGGCGACGCGCGCCTGGCGCAGCGCCTTTTCGATGCGCTCGACGGCCAGGGGATACTCGGCGCGGATGTAGAAGACGCCGTTGGTTGCGTTCATTGCACGCGCCGCGATGAGCATCCCCTCGATGACCGCGTGCGGGTCGCCTTCCAGGACAGAGCGGTCCATGAACGCGCCGGGGTCGCCCTCGTCGCCGTTGCAGATCACATACTTCACATCGGACTGCACCTTGCGCGTCAAGTCCCACTTCAGGCCGGTCGAAAATCCAGCGCCGCCGCGTCCGCGCAGGCCGGAGGCGAGCATCTCCTGGCATATCTCCTCGGCGCTCATGGTCAGCGCCCTCTTCAGCCCTCGATACCCTCCGTGCGCGAAGTAGTCCTCGATCTTCTCGGGGTCGGTGCGACCGTTGTTCTCCAGAACGACGCGGTGCTGCATGGTGAAAAACGGAGCATCGAGATCGAGACTGTGCCCGGCCAGCGCGCCGCCGGGGCGTTCGATCTTCTCCCCTGCGAGGGCTGGAACTACCATCCGATCGACGAGGGTGGCCGCCATCTCCGGCTTGATGTCGGAGAGGAGGACCTCCTTCTGCGACTTCGGAACCATGCGCACGAGCGGGCCATTGCTGCACAGTCCCATGCAGCCGGTGCCGCAGACCTGCACCCTGGCTTCGAGTTGCCGGGCTTTGATCTCCGCCCTGAGATTGTCGATGATGGCCAGGGAGCCGGACGACTGACACCCTGTGCTCGAACAACACGCCAGACGCAGATCGAAGGCCTGTTGTTTGGCAATCTCCGCGGCGGCTTTTACTTCTAGGTCTTCGGGTTTCATAACATTCCTAAGGTCCGTTCGATCCGGTTGATGCGATTCGCAAAGGATTTCGTGTGGGGCGGTTTATTCGGCAGCAGCCTCCTCTTGGGCGGCGACCATGGGCCTGTCTTCCTGAATGCGCTCGATCAGATAGTGGCCCTCGGCGGTATTGAGTTTGCCGTAGACCTTTCCGTTGACCGAAACCACCGGGGCCAGGCCGCAGCACCCCAGGCAGCGGACGGCCTGCAGGTGGTACTCCCGGTCCGGCGTGCTCTCGCCCTCGTGGACCTTCAGGTCCTTCTGCAAACCTTCCAGAAGATTTCTGGATCCCTTGATGTGGCAGGCGGTGCCGGTGCAGAGCGAGATGATGTACTTGCCCGGCGGCTCGGTCTTGAAGTAGTTGTAGAAGGTGACGACCTCGTAGATGCGCGCCAGGGGCACGTCCATCTGCCGGCCCAGCCTCATGGCCGATTCGCGAGGCACATAGCCAATCCTGCTTTGCAGGTCGTGCAGCGCCATAATCAGACTGCCGCGCTTCTTCTTCCACTTGTTTGCAATGACGGCGACCTCGTCCTGCGCCGCGGCCGGGGCCATGGAGGCT
>JAJZDL010000126.1 GCA_021851465.1 Acidobacteriota bacterium | reverse complement strand
CACTCGCTCGGCTGGCATCACTCCACCGCCCTCGAAGATGGCCTTAGGCGCACATGGCAGGCCGTCTGCAACCAGTTGGACTAACTGAATCTTCTGCATTAGTTAGTCCAGCATTGGAAGCGGTGATACCTTGCGGGCTGATCTCTGCCAGTCGGTGCATGAAGAGAGTCGGCTCTCGGAAGTTGATCGAGGCGGCATCGAGCACCACCCATCGCGAGGCCCTCGATGGAGGGCCCCGCCAGGCGCACCGATCATACCTCCTCGGACTGCCCGCTCAGACGCCTTCACGCCCTTCCTGCGCTGCAACCGACACCCCAGCCCAGGCCCATCTTGCATTGGGCAAGAGTGCCCCTTCCACTTCCGGATGTTTTCAGGGATAATGGAACAAGCTGTGCGTGGCCTGACCGCACCGCTTTCCGTTTGAAAATTCAGGATTGGCAGCAGGGGCCAAATGCCCTGTGTCGCGGCGTGTCGCCCTTGGGAGGCAAGCTGCTTGCCAGCCGAGGTGGCTGGCCACGATAGGAGAACAGACAAAGTGCGCGAAATTATTACATTGCAATGCCCGGTCTGCAAAAACAGGAACTACTCAACGACGAAGAACAAGAAGACGACCACAGGACGGCTTGAGTTCTCGAAGTTCTGCAATACCTGCCGCAAGCACACCGACCACAAAGAGACGAAGTAAAGCGCAGCCCTTGGCGCTTTGTCGTTGGCCTTTGGCAAGGCGCTCAATGCCGGAAGCCGACAGTTTCTTCGGGGGAGTAAGCTCAACGGTTAAACTGTCGGTCTCCAAAACCGATCTTCTCGGTTCGAATCCGAGCTCCCCCGCCAGTTTCCCGCGCCCGCCGCTCCGGGGCGGAGCTCGGCAGTCCAGCAGCACAGCGGAGGGTTCTCCGCATGAAGGTTTGAGGCAGCAGCATGGCAAAGACGATTGCAGTGGCAGACCAGCAAAGCACCGGGATCGAGCGGTTGAAAGCGCGCCCGCGCGAGCTGATGGAGTTTCTCAAGAACGTGCGCAGCGAGATGCGCAAGGTGGTGGCCCCGACGCGCGTCGAGGTCCAGTCCACCACCACGGTGGTCATCGTCACCGTGTTCATCTTTGCGGCTTACTTCGAGCTGGTGGACGCCATCTTCGGCCAAGGGGTCCATCAACTCATCCAGTACCTCACAAAACGGTAGCGGCCGGTTCCGCGCAGAGACACCGGCACAATCTGTACAACAGGGCCAGATACGTTCCATGCAACAAGAAGGCACACTCACCATGGCGGTAGACGAACAGATTCCGGAGGCGCAGGGCGCAGGCGGTGAACAGCCGACCGAGCAGCTTGCCCCGCCCGTCAACGAAAATTTCAAGTGGTACATCATCCACGCCTACTCCGGCTTCGAGCGCAAGGTGCGCGAGTCGCTGGAGAGCCGCATTCAGGCGTTCGGCCTGCAGAACCGCATCGGCCGCATCATGATCCCCACAGAGCCCGTCACCGAGCTGCGCAATGGCAAGAAGTACACCATTGAGCGCGTCTTTCTGCCCGGCTATGTGCTGGTCGAGATGGAACTGGACAACGACCTCTGGCACGTCATCAAGAACACCCCGCGCGTCACAGGGTTTCTGGGCACGGGCGACAAACCGGTCGCCCTCTCGGAGGCGGAGGTCAGCTCGATCCTCTTCCGCTCAGAGAGCGCAAAGGACAAGCCCTCCAGCAAGATCAAGTTCGAGAAGGGCGAGCAGGTGCGCATCAACGAAGGCCCCTTCGCCAACTTCAACGGCACGGTCGACGACGTGAACGAAGACCGCCAGACGCTGAAGGTCATGGTCTCGATATTCGGCCGCTCCACGCCGGTCGAGATCGAGTTCGCAAAGGTCGACAAGGTGGAAGAGTAGTCTCCACCGTCTGCATCGAGCACGCAGAAATTATGCAATACAAATCCGGCTGCGGGTCATTCGCCCGTCGCCAGCACAAGATCGAGGAGTGAACCATGGCACCGAAGAAGATCACAGGATATGTCAAGCTACAGATTCCCGGCGGAAAAGCCACGCCCGCGCCGCCGGTCGGCCCCGCGCTCGGCCAGGCGCAGGTCAACATCATGGAGTTCTGCAAGCAGTTCAACGCGCGCACCTCCACGCCGGAGATGAATGGCATCACCATTCCGGTCGTCATCACGGTCTACGCGGACCGCAGCTTCAGCTTCATCACCAAGACTCCGCCCGCCGCAGTGCTGCTGATGAAGGCCGCCGGCATCGCCAAGGGATCGGGCACGCCCAACAAGGAAAAGATCGGCAAAGTCACGGAGAAGCAGATCCGCGAGATCGCCACGCAAAAGATGCCCGACCTGAACGCCAACTCCGTGGAGACGGCCTCGAAGAGCATCCGCGGAACGGCGCGCTCCATGGGCATCGAAGTCGTGGCCTGATTCTTCAGGCAAATTGAACCTGTGTCGCAATCGAAGAGCGCGGAGACCATAGGGTCTCCGCGCTTTCTATTGCGTCTCATGCCGGTTCAGCGGTTCCATCGGCGAAGCGGTCATTGCCGCATCGGTCGCCGCGTACTTTGGCAAGTTGCTATCCAGGCCCTATGCCGGAACCTCGTCTTCGAGGGACTGCGCGAGAACCTCGTCGCGCCGGGCAGCGCGCCAAGCCAGCAGCTTCGTCCGCAGCCCAGGATCGGTGAGCGCGAGGATCTCGATGGCGAAGAGGCCGGCGTTGGCCGCGCCCGCGGCCCCGATGGCAAACGTGGCCACGGGAACGCTCTTCGGCATCTGGACGATCGAGAACAGTGAATCCAGGCCTTGAAGCGCCGTCGCCGCAATGGGGACGCCGAGGACCGGTACGGTGGTCGTTGCGGCTATCATGCCCGCAACGTGCGCCGCGCCACCCGCTCCTGCGATGATGACGCGCAGGCCACGCTCTACGGCCGAGCCGGCATAGGCGAACATATGCTCCGGTGTGCGGTGCGCCGAGATGACGCGTGCCTCATAGGGCACGCCGAACTCGCGCAGTATGTCTACGGTTGAACGCATCACCGCATAATCGTTGCGGCTGCCCATGAGAACTGCTACGAGAGGTTTGGTCTCCGATGATGTGTGCATAGTCACAATTATACAATCCGTCATCGCCGCTTGACAGTCCGTGCCTGGGGGTTGCCGCGGCCCGGATTCCGGTTGATCGCGGGAAGAGCTCAACCGTTGTCCCACTGCAAGCGCATTACATCCGAATACACCTTCGCAATCTCAGCCGTGAACTTCCGCAGCGTACAGTTCTGCCGCACATACTCACGCGCGGCCCCTCCGATGCGAGCTGCTTCCTCTGGATTTTCAACCAGATGAAGAATTGCATCGGCGAGCTCGGCACTGCTCCCGTGCCGGTGCAAATAGCCGGTAACTCCGGGATTGACGATCTCCGGGATGCCGCCGACAGAGGTCGCTACCACAGGCTTTCCCATCGCCATCGTCTCCAGCAGGCCCAACGGAAATCCCTCGCGATGGGTGCATAGAACGCACAGATCCATGGCTGCAATCAAGCGGGGCACGTCCGTGCGATGGCCGGTGAAGATAAATCTGTCGGCGATCCCCAATTGCTGTAGCCGCTCCGCAACCTCTGCATAGTGGCTGCGATTCAGATCGACGATGGAATTGTCGCCCACGATCAGAAAGCGCGCATCGGGATGCCGCGCCAGTACCCGTACAGCGGCATCGGCCAAAGTAAAGTAGTCCTTCTGTCGGGAGACGCGCGCAACCATGCCAACCAGAACGCATCCATCCGGAACGCCCAGTTCGCGCCGCACGCTATTGTTGTCTTCGGCCGCCGGCACGGATGGAACCTCGATCGCGTCATAGATCACGCATGTCTTGGCCGCAGGCAGCGGCAGGGCAAAACTCTGCCTCGCTTCTCTCGACACAAAGATAAAACTATGGACAGGAAGCAGGCAGGCGCGGTGCCGCCAATCGAGCGTTGGGTAGCTGACGCGCAGATGGCAGACCATCCTGGCGTTGGCAAGCAGCGCCGCAAGGCTGTTATGGTTCGCCGCGCGCTCGTCGGCAAAGTGGACGATCTCCGCGCCCACCTCGCGGATTTGCCGCGCAACAACCCTGGACTCTTTGTAAAACCTGCCGGCATGTCGCAGGCTTGGGACGGGCGGAGAGTAGATTACAGTCGCTACGCCCAGTTTTTCGAAGGCCCCACGCAACTCCGCGGCGCCGGGCAGGCAAAATGCTATGTGGCGAAACTGCCAATATGTGGCTTCAACAAGGCGAAGCGTGGCGATCTCCACCCCGCCCATTCCATTCCACGGCATGAAGTGGGCCACGGTAAAATGTCGATCGGATGTTGCTTCTCCCATCATGGTCTCGCCCCATCCAGGAAACAGGAACGAATTCTGGGAATGATCCGGTCGCGGACATACGACCGAAAGACCAGCCCAATCACAATGTAGTAAACCGGAAGAAGTGCGATTGCCTGCAACAGGAACACCATCAAGTTGCGCGCTGGGAACAGCGCATTTACAGCGTATGTGGCGATGGCAAATGGCAGAGAAGATAAATACACGGGCGCCCAGACCCTCCATACCACTTCAGAGTAACTCAGTCCAACCAGCTTCGAGACATAGCCCGGCCAAAGGACAAGATGCACAAATAAACTGGGAACGAGGGTGCCGATGGCCACTCCATAAATTCCATACCGATGAACCAGAACGATGCTGAGCGCCAGGTTCGCCACGCCTTCCCCGATCGCCCATATCGCCCCAGTCTTGTGTTTCTCGATTCCATAGGCGATCGACGATGCGGTACGGTTCGCAAAAGAAAATAGAAGGGCCGTGCAAAGAATGACCAGTACGGTGCCCGAATCGTGCGAATACTGCGGGCCGATCCAAAGCCCAATAAAACTGCGGCCACGCAGAATCAATGTAATTAGGATTGGCAAGGAGACCGCCAACGTGGCCCGTGTTCCTTGTTTGTATAGCATCAACAGTCTGGCGGTGTCGCCCGCGGCCTCGTAGGTGCTGGCGGCAGGGACGAAAGTTGCGCCAATGGCGCCTACAATCTGATCGGCATAGCGGCACAATGCGTTGGCATATCCGTAGGGAGTCACCGCGGCCACCGAAACAAATTTGCCGACAACGAGGTTGTCCGTCTGATAGACCAAGCGGATTGCAACGGTCGTAAGAAAAGCATAGGAACTGTAAGTCCAGACGCGCTTCAACGTTTCTATCTTCGGTTTATTCAGGCGAATACGGAGTTCAGGATAGAGCCGTCGCGCAATCCGTACCAGAAGGGTGTTGTAAACCAGCGCGGCGACCAACTCGCAGACCGCGAGCGCGACGATGCCATGGCCGGCGCGCAATACCAGTACAATTCCAGTTGCGCGCACAGCCGTTTGCGCCAGGCCCGCATAATTTTGCAGGTCATACCGGTTGAGCGCGGACAGCACTCCTCCGACTACACCGATCGACATGGAGACAGCCGCCGTCGCGCCAATCAGGAGGACGGCCTCCCTGGCATCGCTCGCCAGTGCGGCGGGGACCTTGAAGATATGCGGAAAGATCCATGCCAGTGCCGCGCTCAACAAAAGAACAAGCCCGCTGATCTGTATGCGCACCCAAAGCGCGGCTGAGATTGCCTCCGAGGCGCCCCGATGGTCCTTCTGCTCGTGTCCCTTGGAGACAAATCTCAGAACTGAGCTTTGCATTCCCAGGTCGAGAAGGCCAAAGTAGGCCACCGCGGCGACTGCCATCATCCATACGCCAACGGCCACATCTCCGAGACGATGCAATATAAATGGGGCCAGGAACAATCCGACCGCCATATTGGCGATCGTTCCGAACCAATTGAAGAGCACATTCCGCGCGATATGTCGTACACGCAGCGCCAAGCCGGAACTCCTTTTGCCCGCATTGAACCGTGGCGGAAACATCTCGACTCTACCGGCTTTCAAAGGCCCAGGCAATGCCATGGGCTGCATCTTCGCGGGGCCGCCGAGGAGTGCATTTGGCGCGGCGCGGTCGTGGAGAACTCCGTCCGCCAGTTCAGTCCAGGTCGAAGTCGCGCAGCGGACGCTCGGTGAGGGGCGTCTCTTTTGCTTTCTTGACGGCTTCTGCGAATTTCTTGGCCATCAGGTCGTCCTTGTGCTTCTGCGCGTCGACCGACTGCGCAAAGATGGAGTCGCGGCGTGCGTCCGCCTCTCGCAGCGCGCGCGCCGCATCGCCGAAGTCCTCGAAGACGCGCTTGCGCGGCGCGGGCGTGTGCGCGATGATGGCGCGGGCCACCGGATCGACCTTCAGAATCGCTCCGCAGTCGGGACAGCTCACCTCAAACGCTTCATCGCTCAGGCCCATGGTCGATCCTCCCCGTCGGGAACCATTTTAGAACGTTAGATCGTTCTCCGTTCGCAGAACGGAGGGCCTGCGCCGCGCAACAAGTTATAGGCGGATGGCGTGGTGGCCTGCGGATTGGCTGGCAGCCTCTTCGACCAGGCGAGCGATAAGGCCGCCGTCCATGGCCGGGCCCGGCGAGCCACCGTGCGCGGACTGCCACGCAGCCAGGAACCACACCCCCGCCAACACGCGCTCCTGCGGATGGGCGTTGGGGAAGAGGTGCAGCGTGATGGCCTCCGCGTGCTTGCGCAGGCTGGCCTCGCGTTGCAGTTCGTAGGTCGCGGCCATGCGCCGCAGGCGGCCCATCTGGTAGCGCATCTTCGACGCCGAGACCTCAGCCGACCGCCCCAGGCCCTCATCCAACCCGCCAAGATAACTCTGCGCGGCGGCCAGTGCCTCGTCAAGCACATCGCTTGCGGCGGCCAGGCGGCGCTTGGCCTCGACAGGCATCGCACGCGCGGCCAGGAGCTGCGCCAGGTCGTCGGCAGAGCGCATCGCGTCGGGAAGAGCAACCTCGTGCTGCGCCATCGCCGCGCCGATGGGCGGCTCGATCAGCGTCGCGGAAAGGCGCGGCAGGACCGGCGTGATGCGCCCCAGAACACGTTGGTACAACGCCGCGCTCTGGGCGAAGTATGCAACCTCCGCCGGCCCGCCGATGTACGCCGTGGTCGGCAGAACCGTGTCCTGAAAGACCGGCCGCAGGAGCGCGTTGGGGCTGAGCCGCTCGGGCGCTTCGTCGAGGACCGCGAGCAACTCGGCGGTTGTGTGGGACTTCGCCGCGCTTCCCGCGCCGGACCTCCAACTGCCGTCCGCCAGGCGCTGCAACGCTTGGCGGTTCTTCATCCCCGGATTGCCTTCCACCTCGCTCACCAGAAAAAGCAGCGAGGCTCCGGGCTTGACCAGTACCTGCGCGTGGTAGCCCGCTGCCTCCAACTCTGCGCTGCGCGCCAGCAGCGCCGCCTCCAACTCGCCGGCGCGCTCGATGGCGAAGCGCAGCGTGGACGCGCCCAGCGCGTGGAATTCGCGACCGGCGGCGTCCATCACAATCAGGCCGTGGCTGGCGAAGAGCTGCGTCATCAACCGCGCAAATCCGCTAGCAAAGGTGGGCGCATCGCCCGTGCGCGGCGCGTAACACGCGCGGAGAAGCTCGCAGATCGGCGCGTGGTGCAACAACTCGCTCGCCTGGTCGAGCAGCCCACCGATCGTGCCTTGCATGGCAATATCGCCAACAGGCATTGCGATGCCGGGAGAGCGCGCGGCCCCTGTGCGAAGAGTTTCGACCGCCGTCGCCGACAGCAGCGCGACCTGATCGACCTCTTCGATGTCGTGGTCTTCGGTCGCCAGCCAGAAGATGGGAACGTGTTCGACACCCGTCTCTGCGGTCGCTTGCGTTGCGCGCGCGACAGCCGTCGCCGCCTTCAGCAGCGTCAGCAGAGGCCCCCCGAAGAGGCCAACCTGCTGGCCGGTGACCACAGCTCGCGCCCCATCTCGCAGTTTCGCTATGTTGGCGTGGGTGGCCGGCCCAGCGCCAAACGCCACGCCCTGCCGCTCCAGCGCATCGGCAAGCGCGGCTGCATTCGCGTGCGCGGCGGGAGGCTGTATCCACGCGCTGCCCAGCGGGGCGGCCCCGTACCACGCGCGCAACGGAGAACCGTCTCTGCCTCCGACCGTTGCAGATTGATCGGCCACATGCGCTGCGCTCTCGCCCAGCGCCAGATAGTCGCGGAAGAGCTTGGTCGTGTGCGGCAATAGTGTGAGAGGGTAACGCTCGGTGCTCATCGAAATCCTCAGCCTTCAGATCCTCAACCTTCCGATCGCATCTCCGGGCCAGCCTCAATGTTAGCTTGACTGCTGCCGGAGTGCGGCAACTCGCTCCTCCCGGCCTGCGATGGGCCTTCGATTGGATGCGCTGTTT
>JAJZDL010000125.1 GCA_021851465.1 Acidobacteriota bacterium | reverse complement strand
ACTGGGGCCGTCCACACCGCGCCCGCCCACGGCATCGACGACTTCGCCACCGGCAAGCGATACGGCCTCCCCGAGGTCCAGTATGTAGACGACTCCGGCCGCCAGATGCACACCGAACGCTTCGGCGGCGGCGTCCCCCAGCCCTACGAGGGCCTCACCGTCTTCAAGTCCAACCCCGCCATCGTCTCGCTCCTGCAAGAAAAAGGCGCGCTCCTCGCCACCGCCAATCTGGAGCACTCCTACCCGCACTGCTGGCGCTGCCACAACCCCGTCATCACCCGCGCCACCGAGCAGTGGTTCATCGCCATGGACACCCCCATGCCCGCGTCTGATCTTGTCATTCTGAGCGAAGCGAAGAATCCCCGCATCTCTCCCGAAGCGCCACAGAACCACACGGAGACCACCACCTTCCGCCAACGCGCCCTCGACGAGATCGAGCGCGTCGCCTGGGACCCCGCCTGGGGAAAAGACCGCATCGCCAACATGGTCGCCACCCGCCCCGACTGGTGCATCTCTCGCCAGCGCATCTGGGGCGTCCCCATCGCCGTCTTCCTCTGCCGCAAGTGCGGCGAGCCGCTCAAGAACCCCGCCATCAACAAGCTCGTCGTCGATCTCTTCATTAAAGACTCCGCCGACGCCTGGTACTTCGCCGACAACACCCCGGAAAAGCTCCTCCCGCCCAACACCGCCTGCGCCTGCGGCCACACCAGCTTCCGCAAGGAGATGGACATCCTCGACGTCTGGTTCGAGTCCGGCGCCAGCTCCCACGCCGTCCTCGACTTCGACCGCGACGTCCAACAGGCCCCCAACGATCCAGACCCACGCGCCGACCTCTACGCCGAGGGTGGCGACCAGCACCGCGGCTGGTTCATGTCCTCGCTGCTCTGCTCCATCGGCATGCACAACCGCGCGCCCTTCAGGTCTGTCGCCACCTACGGCTGGACCCTCGACGAAAAGGGCCGCGCCCTCTCCAAATCCCTCGGCAACTTCATCGACCCCGTCGCCATCATGGACCAGCTCGGCGGCGACATCGTCCGCCTCTGGGTCGCCAGCGTCGACTTCCGTGAGGACGTCGTCGCCAGCCTCCCGCTCCTCAAGCGCCTCGCCGAGGAGATCTACCGCAAGCTGCGCAACACCTTCCGCTTCCTGCTCGGCGCGCTCGCCGAGACCAATCCCACCACCGGCGAAGTCCACGCCTTCGACCCGCGCCCGATGGCCGAGGGAGGCGATGCCGTCCCCTTCGACCAGATGCAACCCATCGACCAGTACATCCTCGCCCGCACCGCCGAGCTAACCAATAAAATTCGCAAAGCCTACGAAGAGTTTGAATTTCACCGCGTCTATCACCTGCTCAACGAGTTCCTCAACTCCGAACTCTCCGCCTTCTACCTCGATGTACTCAAAGACCGCCTCTACACCTTCCCCATCGCCTACAAGCCGGGCCACGCCGAGCAGCAGCGCCTCTACACCGCCCGCCGCAGCGCGCAGACCGCCATCTACAAGATCACCGACGCCCTGGCCCGCCTCACCGCCCCCATCCTCAGCTTCACCGCCGACGAAGTCTGGCAATCCTTACCGCATGTTGAAGGAAGCGCATCGAGCGTGCATTTTACGCTTTTCCCAACGGCGGAGGAGTTCGCAGTGGGTGAGCCCAAGCTGAGCCAGGAAGAATGGCAGCAGATACTCCAGTGGCGTGACCAAGCGATGAAACAGATCGAAGCCTTGCGGTCGGAAAAGCTCATAGGCAAAGCTCTTGAAGCCAGCGTGACTGTGAGCCGGATGTTCTTCCCCGACGACCATCGCTTCAACGTTTTTGATCTGCATCCGAACGGACTTCCCGAGGTCTTTGGGGTGTCCTCGATCTCCTGCCAAAATATAGTGAACGTCAACGATCACAAGAACATCCTGTGGGGAGTTGCAATAGGGGTTCACAAGGTCACCGCACCCAAATGCGACCGCTGCTGGCGCCACGTCCCCGACGTAGGCCAACAGAAGAACTACCCCACCGTCTGCCTCCGCTGCGCCGAAGCCCTCGACGCCATCGACTTCACCCCCTATACCACCACCTGACGCCAACGTGCGGGCCAACGGCCCGCGCTATCCTAGCCTGGGGCGCAGCCCCAGGTCGACGACACCCTAAACCGGGCGGGCTGAAGGCCCGCGCTAAGCGCCGCCCCCGGAACAAGAGATGGCCCTCCTCACTATGACCGACACTGACGACCTGCAACCTGCAACTCGCAAATCCCGCGACTATCGCATCCCGCTCCTTCTCCTCAGCGCGCTCGTCATCCTCTGCGACCGCCTCAGCAAGAACTGGATCGTCCACCACGTCCGTCCCGGCTCCTGGATCGTCGTCATCCCCGGCGTCTTCCGCCTCTCCCACGTCTTCAACACCGGCGCGGCCTTCAGCCTCATGGAGACATGGCCTCCCCACGCCGTCCGCCTCGGCCTCATCGCCTTCTCGGTCTTCGCGGTCCTCGTCGTCCTCGTTCTGCTTTGGAGCGCCGGGCGCGCGCTCACCCTCACCTCGGTCGCGCTCGCGCTCATCCTCGGCGGCGCGCTCGGCAACCTCTACGACCGCATCCGCTTCCACCACGTCGTCGACTTCCTCGCCGTAGACATCCACCACTTCCACTGGCCCGACTTCAACGTCGCCGACTCCTGCATCGTCATCGGCGCCTGCCTCCTCCTGCTGGAAATCTTTAGCCCCATTCCCCACGACCCCGCCGCCAATTCCCAATCCCATCCCAGCTAGCGCAAGAGGAAAACTCGTCCGCTACAAGTTGCGACTGGAGTGACCGGAAGCCACTCAATCCAACCGACGCAACAATTCATCCAGAAAGTAATTTGCCGATGAGCAGAACGGACCGGACTCAACCTTCCTCCCTGCATAAAATCGAGAAGCGTCAGCCTGCGCATTTTTGAGGGACTAGAGCATTTTCGGAATTGGTGTAGACCAAATAAAGATTGTCATTCTGAGCGCAGCGAAGAATCCCCGCATTTTTCCGGCGGGGTGACGGTCTTCACCATAGCGAGACATGCTTTAAAGTTGAACGCCAAGTAAGAACCGCGGCAGCATATTTAAAGTCCGGCAGCAGGGGAGAGCAACACCATGCACACCGATCCAAACCGCCAGCCCGAAGAGCCGGACTTCACCCCAACCTACACGAAGGAAGAGCACAAGCAACCCTACTGGAAGCGTGCCCACCTCGATTGGCGCGTCTGGGTTGCCGCGGCCTTCATCTTTGCCGCCATCGCCGTCTATGTCTGGACCGTCGATCTTTCCATGGTGCCGAACATCCATCTGCGGCGTCACTAAGTCGATCGCACCCTTCCGCCTCCACCATCGCCATCGAGACCCGTCTCTACAGCGCATCGACAGGATCGACAGGCAGGCCGTAGACCAGCCTCGTTCCGGCGTCTGCTCCTCAATGGACAAAGCGCCCCATTCTACCGACAATGGAGAGTGGCCATTCTCTCCCAAATCTTCGACGCGAACGACCTGAACCCAGCCGCAAACGACGCACAGCCCGGCGAGCGCGCCCCACGGCGCATCGCCCTCTCCGCCAGCGACTCCATCGTCCTCCGCGGCGCGCGCACCCACAACCTCAAGTCCATCGACGTGGACATCCCCCACAACGCCCTCACCGTGGTCAGCGGTGTCAGCGGCTCCGGCAAGTCCTCCCTCGCCTTCGACACCGTCTACGCAGAGGGCCAGCGCCGCTACGTCGAGTCGCTCTCCGCCTACGCGCGCCAGTTTCTCGAACGCATCGAAAAACCCGACGTCGACTTCATGGACGGCCTCGCTCCCGCCATCGCCATCAAGCAGAAAAACTCCACCCGCAACCCACGCTCCACCGTCGCCACCGCCACCGAGATCTACGACTACCTCCGCCTCCTCTACGCCCGCTGCGGCACTGTCACCTGCCTGCACTGCGGCGGCATCGTCCGCCGCGACACCGTGGACGAGATCGTCGCCGCCCTGCTCGCGCTGCCGGAATCCACCCGCGCCTACGCCCTCTTTCCCATCCTTCGCGCCGAGGTCAAGTTCGAGCCGCTGCAACCCTCCACGCTTGAATCCATCCCCGAAACAACCCCGCCCAAGCCCGCAAAAAAATCCGCATCGAAGAAATCCGTCAAATCCCTGTCCTCCGTAGTTGGCCTCTCATCCGTGACCGACGCCCTCAAGGATCGCCTCGCCGAACTCCGCCGCCGAGGCTACAACCGCCTCTATCAACAAATCGACGCCCAGACCGGCAAGATCGTCGAGTTCTCCACCCCCGAGTCCCTCCTAGAACTCGACTTCGCACAACCCATCTTCGTCCTCATCGACCGCCTCTCGCTCGCCCCCGATTCACGCGTCCGCATCGTAGACGCCATCGAGACCGGCTACCGCGAGTCCGGCGAGGTCCAGTTCCACACCCTCCCTCGGGAGGAAAACGAGACCGGTACGAAGTACCGCTACTCCGCCGCCTTCGAGTGCTCCACCTGCCACCGCGCCTACCGCGAGCCAGAGCCGCGCCTCTTCTCCTTCAACAATCCATACGGAGCCTGTCCGCGCTGCCAGGGCTTCGGCAACACCATCGACTTCGACCCCAACCTCATCCTCCCAGACCGCAGCCGCACCCTCGCGCAGGGTGCCATCGCCCCCTGGACCACACCGAAATACCGCCCCTTCCACGGCGAGATGCTCCGCTTCGCCAAGTCCGCCGCCATCCCCACAGACGTTCCCTTCTACGACCTCGACCCGCCGCAGCAGGACCTCCTCTGGAACGGAAGCGGTGCCTTCCCCGGCATCCGCGGCTTCTTCGCCGCCCTCGAACGCAAAAAATACAAGCTGCACGTCCGCGTCTTCCTCTCCAAATATCGCGGCTACGCCCTCTGCCCCGACTGCCGCGGCCAGCGCCTGCGCGCCGAGGCCCGCGCCGTCCTCATCGACAACAAAAATATCTGCGAGGTCGCCGCCCTCACCATCTCCGCCGCGCACTCCTTCTTCGACAGCCTGCAGCTCTCCCCCGCACAGGCCGAGATCGCCGGCAAGATCCTCGAAGAGGTCCGCCAGCGCATCCACTTCCTCATCGAGGTCGGCCTCGAATACCTCACCCTCGACCGCCTCTCCTCCACCCTCTCCGGCGGAGAGTCGCAGCGCATCCAGCTCGCCACATCGCTCGGCAGCCGCCTGGTCGGTGCGCTCTACGTCCTCGACGAGCCCTCCATCGGCCTGCACCCCCGAGACACCGCCAAGCTCATCCGCATCCTCCACTCCCTGCGCGATCTCGGCAACACCATCCTCGTCGTCGAGCACGACCCCGATGTCATTCGCTCCGCCGACCGCCTCCTCGACCTCGGCCCCGGCGCAGGCGAACTCGGTGGCCACCTCCTCGCCGCCGGCTCCGTCGCCGAAGTCACCGCCGACCCGAAATCCATCACTGGCAAGTACCTCTCCGGTCGCCTCACCATCCCGATCCCACATCTCCGCCGCGAACCCAGCCGCGAACGCCTCCAACTCTCCGGCGTCCGCCTGCACAACCTGCGCGGCATCGACGTAGACATCCCTCTCAACCTCCTCTGCTGCGTCACCGGAGTCAGCGGCAGCGGCAAGTCCACGCTCATCCACCAGGTCCTCTATCCCGCGCTCCTCCGGCAACTCAACCGCGAAGCCGCTGCCACCGCGCCCGAGCCGGCGCCCCTCTACCGCGCGCTCACCGGCACCAATCACCTCAACGACGTCGTCCTCGTCGATCAGTCGCCCATCGGCCGCACCCCGCGCTCCAACCCCGTCACCTACATCAAGGCCTTCGACGACATCCGCGCCCTCTTCGCCGCCCAGCCCGACGCCAAACGCCGCGGCTTCGGCCCCGGCGCCTTCTCCTTCAACGTCCCCGGCGGCCGCTGCGACGCCTGCGAGGGCGACGGCACCGTCACCGTCGAGATGCAGTTCCTCGCCGACATCGAACTCCCCTGCGAGGACTGCAACGGCACCCGCTACAAGTCCTCCATCCTCGAAATCAAATATAAGAATAAGAACATCCACGACGTCCTCAACATGACCGTCAAGGAGGCCCTCGCCCACTTCGCCGGCCTCCCTCGCCTGATCGACAAGCTCCACGTCCTCGACGAGGTCGGCCTCGGCTACGTCCGCCTCGGACAGTCCGCCACCACCCTCTCCGGCGGCGAGGCGCAGCGCGTCAAGCTCGCCAGCCACCTCGCCCAGGCCCGCTCCGTCACCGCCCGCGCCGCCGCCTCCACCGCCATGGTCGCCAGCCGCGCCACCGACTACGCCACCCAGAACTTCTCCGCCCGCGCCCGCAGCCGCACCCTCTACATCCTCGACGAGCCGACCACCGGCCTGCACTTCGACGACATCCAGAAGCTCCTCGCCGCCTTCCGCAAGCTCATCGAAGGCGGCGGCTCACTCCTCGTCATCGAACACAACCTCGACGTCATCAAATCCGCCGACTGGGTCATCGACCTCGGCCCCGAAGGCGGCAGCGCCGGCGGCCAGGTCGTCGCCACCGGAACCCCCGAACAAATCGCCGCCCACCCCGCATCCCACACCGGCCACCACCTCCGCCCCATCCTCGACCTCAGGCCGCCCACGCAAACGCGCTCGTCATTCTGAGCCGAAGGCTCAGAATCTCCGTCGTTGCCTTTTTGTTTGTCATCCCGCAGCGCAGCGAAGGAATCCGCTTCTGTTTTTGCTTGTCATTCTGAGCGCAGCGAAGAATCCCCGCATCTCTCATGCAGCGCCGCAATCGACTCCACTGGCTAAATGCTTTAGACGGCCTTCCGCTGGAAGGTCGTCTTCTTCGTCCGCGCGAACGAGTCCTTCGCCTTGAACGTTGCCGAGGACGCTCCGGTTTGCGGCTTTGCGCCGCTCTTGATCTGGGCCGCCTTTTCGCGCGCCGCCAGCAGCTTCTGCGCCTTCCGGCCCAGTCCGCCGACCTTGATTCCGCCTGCTTGCGGGATGAAATCGCTCATACGAAAATCTTCTCACAGCCGCGGCCCTCCCATCGCCGCCGCGATGAATATTCCCGCAATGGATAAACTGTACCTATGCTTTGGGATTGGTACGGCAGGTGGATGACTGCGTGGGAGACGGCCCTCACCACGCGCGATACAAACCGGGTTGTCAGGCCGCTGGAATGGGGCTTCGACTGGCTCAACGATTTCGCCGACCCCCTTCACTCCACACCGGCCCCGTGCCCGCAGCCGCTCGATCGCATGATCGCTCTCAACCGCGAGATCGTAAGCCGCTCCGACGACTTCTTCGCATACACAACTCCCACGGACTTTCGCCTCGAATTCCGCCATCCCCAGTTGTTTCCAACCAATGTCCGCCCAGAGACGCTCGAGCAGGAGGCCGAGATGAAGCGCCGCGCCGCATCCGGCGAACTCGAAGAGGCCGAGTTCCTGCGCTTCACCTCGCCCGTGCGCACCCCCTATCCCAAAAACGACCAGGTCAACGCCCGATGGTATCCCGCGCCCAGCCACACAGCGTCGGCGGGCCGGTCGCCCTCACCGAAGCAGGCCATCGTCGTCCTGCCCCAGTGGAACTCCGACGCCATCAGCCACAACGCCCTCTGCACCCTCTTCAACCGCTTTGGAATCTCTGCCCTGCGCCTCTCGCAGCCCTACCACGACATCCGCCGTCCGGCAGAGCTGGAGCGCTCCGACTACGCCGTCAGCGCAAACGTAGGCCGTACCGCCTCCTCGTGCAGGCAGGCCGTCGTAGACATCCGGAGCTGCATCGACTGGCTGCAGACCCAGGGATACACGCAGTTCGGTGTGCTTGGTACAAGCCTCGGTTCTTGTTATGCGTTCATCGCCGCCGCGCACGACCCTCGCCTGCGCGTCTGCGCCTTCAACCACGCCTCCACATGGTTCGGCGATGTCGTCTGGCAGGGCCAGAGCACGCGCCACGTCCGCGCGGCCTTCGCAGACGCAGGCCTGACGCAGGACCAGGTGCGGCAGATCTTCCTCGGCATCAGCCCCATGGCCTATATGGAGCGCTTCGCCGCGCACCCAAAGCGCGTCCTCGTCGTCCACGCAACCTACGACCTCACCTTCCCGCTGGATCTCTCGCTCGATGTCCTGGCGAACTTCAAGCGCCTCGGCATCGACTTCGTCTCCAGGGTCCTTCCCTGTGGCCACTACACCACCGGCGAGACCCCCTACAAATACATCGATGGCTGGTATCTGGGATCGTTCATCTACAAAGCCTTCAGAGGCCTCGCAAAGAACGGCTAGTGTCCTGACCGTTTGAAGTTGTATATCCGTGGGTGCCTGTAGATGATCAAGACGTTGTTCCGCTGTCGGAGCGGCTGATGGGCGGCCTGTAGTTGAGGCTACCATGGGGTCTTTGCAGGTTGTAGTAATCGGTCCATGGCTTGAGCGAGGCGTCTCG
>JAJZDL010000124.1 GCA_021851465.1 Acidobacteriota bacterium | reverse complement strand
GCTAAGTCGGGCATTCTTATGGATGTCCATTCGTTCCCTCCGAAGGTTCTGATTGCTCGTCACAACCAGCTTCTCCGGTTCAGTTCGAATGGACAACCTCTTGAAAGATCACAGGTGCCCCATCCTTGCGGCGTACTTGTTCTTCCCGCAAGGATGGAAGCCACAAATTTATGTGGTCAAAGACCTAGTAGCCTGAGTCTAAAGTTCTTTTACAAAAGCGGGCGACGGAGTCCAGTCTCCTGAGTCCTTGCTTCGCAGCACAAAACCAAGGGCCAAATCCAAGGGCCAAAGGCCCGATCTATACCAGCCTGGGGCGCAGCCCCAGGGGACAGTCCTATCGAGGGGAACATCGGGACATTTCTATTGTGGTATGACAGCGGGGCCGCTCCGGGTTGACCGCGCGCCTGCGAAGACAGAGAATCGAAGCGTACAGACTCTGCGCGCTACCCCCAGTGCGCTCGCTCTCCAGATTCACTTTGAGGTCTTCCATGCTCGCCTATATCGTCCTTCTGCTCGCCGTGCTCAGCCGCATCCTTCCCCACGCCTTCCACGCGGTCGGTTGGAACTTCACAGCCATCGGCGGCGGCCTGCTCTTCTTCGGCTCCAGAATGGGCGCGGACCGAACGGCCGGATCGCAGCCGGACGCCGCTCACGGCTTCAACCGGAGAAGTGCGGCCAAACTTGCCTCCGCTCTCGCCGTCCTCATGGCGACCGACTACTACCTCACCGTCTTTGCCTACGGCTATCCCTTCCACGCCAGTGCCTACCTAGTCACATGGCTCTGGTACGCCGCGGTCTGCCTGCTCGGCATGGGGATTTTGCACCGGCCCAGCGTGCTGCGCGTCGTCGCCGGAGTGCTTGCCTCCGCTACGTCTTTCTTTCTGCTCAGCAACTTCATGGTCTGGGCTGGTGGAGCACTTTATCCACGCACTATCGCCGGACTCGGTGCCTGCTACGCCGCCGCCATCCCGTTCTACCGCAACGACCTGGTCTCCACCGCCATCACCGCGGGAGCGCTCTTCGGCCTGCCCGTGCTCGCCGCCCGGATCGCCGAATCGCTGGACTCCCTGCACAACAACCAGGCGGTATAGCTTCAATATCCAAAAAGGCGCCCGGCTCTGGGCGCGAGGCGTTGCCGCCGGCGGTACATCCGGCTCCGCCAGCCGCATGCAGCGAGCCTATGCATTCGGAGTCGAGTCGTCCGCCCCTGCCGTATTCGCCTCTTCCAGCGGAAACCGTGTGCCCCGTCGCCGGTCGAACAGCCTGCGCAGCACATAGATCGACAGCCCCAGCACTACCGCGCCCGCTGTTCCCAGTACCGCACCCAGGTGCTCATGCACCGCGTTGCGGGCCCCGTGCGCAATCTCCGGGCCGAAGAAGACGGTAATCAGCGCGAAGACCAGAAACTGGACCAGCTTGCCGGTAAAGACCGCCGTGGCGAAGCGCAGCGGCCTCATCTCGAAGACGCCCGCGCCGAACACAAACAGCTTGACCGGCATCGGTGGAGGCATCATCGCCGGGATCAGGATGGCCAGAAACTCCTGGTTGGCGAAGCGGTCGCGCATCTGCTCGTAGCGCGCGCGGTTGATGCGCTTCAGCAGAAACAGCTCGCCGCCCGCGCGGCCCACATAGTACGGCACCAGGCAGCCCAACGCCGAGGCCGCCGCTGCCATCAGGCAGTAGAGCAGGAACTTCCTGTGGTCGCCGGCCACATAGCCGATCACGGCCCCGTCCATCGTCGTGGGAAGCGGGAAGAAGCCGGAGTCGATGAATGCCAGTCCGCCCAGCCCCCAGATGCCAAACGGCTTCAGCGCCACTGTGACGACGGAGCTGGCCTTCAATAAAAAGGCCCCAATTTTATGCGACAGTGCGATCGATCCAATCTTCACGGTAACTCAATTCTATCTGGCTGTTCATCGGTGCGCCGTCCTGCCGGCCAGTAGATCGAGCGCGTGGGGAAGCAGCGGCAGGACCGCCGCCAGCGATGTCGCAGCGCCGTCCGGCGAGCCGGGAAGGTTCACAATCAGCGTCTCGCCCGGCATCTTGCTCCCCGCACTCGTCCCTGCGTTCGATATGGTTCCGCAGACGCCCCGGCTGAGCGCCGCCATCGGCGTATGCCGCTGGCCTTCGGCGCGCATCCTTTCGGCAAGGCCTTCAACCAGCCGCGAGCAGACCAGCCGCGTCGCCTCGGGGGTCACGTCCCGCGCCGCCAGCCCCGTCCCGCCGGTGGTGACGATCAGGCCCGCCCCCGCCGCCGAATGGCGCCGCAGCGCAGCCGCGATCTGTTCCACCTCGTCGGGCAGCGTCTCCCGCGCCGCCACCGTTGCCCCCGCCGATTCGAGCAGCGCAACCACGGCGGGGCCGGAGCGGTCCTCCTGCAATCCCTGCGAGCAGCCATCGCTGATCGTCAGCACCGCCACGCGCGTCTCCGCCGCGAAACGCGCGCGCGCAACCGGCGCGTGTGTTGCAACCGGCCCAGGCGGCATCCCGACGCTCTCCCTCTTCGGCACTCCCTGCGAATCGTTCATCCTCTGCCAGTCTACGTCCTGCCTCAGGAACGGGAGCGGAGAACTGGAGCGATACATTCTCCGCGCGCCCAGCCTTCCGCTGCAAATGCAAATTGCGCCCATGGACAACCCGGATATAGGGCACATTCGCCACCGACAGCGATCAGACGCGCACGAATAAACTGAATTGAAATGACTGGCGTTTGCCCTGCGGAGTCAGGTGCACCTCCGGCTCGCTCTTGAGCAGAGCGAACTGCTCGCCCAGTTCCTCGGCCAGCATGACGCCATCGTACTGCCGCACTTCGAGTCCGCTGCATCGCAGCGGTCCGTCCAGTGCAAACGTTCCGATCACCGCATGGCCACCCACCGGAACGGTTTGCAGCAATAGCCTTCGATAGGCCGCTCGGTCGCCCGCATCGGTGAGGAAGTGGAAGACGGCCCGGTCGTGCCACACATCGAAGACTCCCAGGCTCGGCCCTGCCGTAACGTCGGCGGCAATCCAGTGTATATGGTTCGCCTTGGCCCCAAGCCGATTGCGGTTGCGCTCGAGCGCCGCCTCCGAGATGTCCAGAACTGCAACCGTATAGCCCCGGTCCACCAGCCTCTCTGCCAGGACCGATCTGCCTCCACCCAGATCGATGACCCGCCCGGAAGGGCGCGCCTCGCCAATCAGCTTCAGCGACAGGAGCGGTTCCGCCTGTGTCCAGCTCAACTCATCGTCGCCCTTGGAGCGATAGATCGAATCCCAGTGCTCTTTACTGTTCATCTTGCAATCGCCTGCCTTTCGACGAACCTGTGCCCCGCGCGCAGCATCGCGCATAGGAGCGCATAGCTGTCCTCATCCGTGCCCTTGTCGAACTGCTCGTCCTGGCAACCCACCGCATTGGTGACATGCGCGACCATTCCTATCTCAACTGTACGCGCTGCGGCAAAGGCAAAGAGGGACGCGGCCTGCATCTCCACGGCCAGAACGCCGGACGCAGCATGGCGCTCAATCTGCCGCTTCGTCTCCCGGTAAGGTGCGTCGGTCGTCCAGACAAGCCCCTGCACAACGGTCGGCCCCAGATGGCCAAGCTCTTCCACCAACAGATCGACGATCGTCGTGGGACAAGCAATCTGCTCGCCGGGAGGCAGGTAGTGAAGCGATGTGCCCTCATCGCGCAACGCGCCTGTAGCGACCACAAAACTCGGAAGCGGCAGCGATGGAGATACGCGCCCTGCCGAAGTCAGTCCCAAAATCAGTTGTACGCCTGCGACGCGCAGTTGTTCGGCAATCAGCACCGCGTAAGGCCCGCCGATCGTCCGCGCAACGATGCCGCAGCGCACACCCCCAGCTTCCACCAGATACATCCTGGTATGGAAACATGCCCACGGCTCGAACACCGTCGCCTCGCCATGGCCCACAAGCCAATCGGTCAGATCTCCATCGAAGTCGAGAACGCAAATTGGGGGAACGCTCAACTCCGGCAAGTGCCTGCTTGCCCGAACCGCATTCACCAGTTCCTCAGGCTTGAACGCCGGTGGCGAATCAAGATCGTGGTCGAATAAGGGGCATCGTTCTGTCGGCTGCATCCTGCAACATCCTAGCAGAGGGCAAAGCCGGCGCTTTTCGCTCCGGCTGTAGACATACGCCAGCCACAGTGCATGTTCACCAGGCAACCGGCTTCAGACTCATCGAGGGCTGTAGGGCGCGGCTTCGCTTTGGGATGCCTGAATCGGTTCGTGGGGCGCACCTAAAAAGGTGAGAAAATGATTTGACAGGGAAGCTCGCGGCGGTTTCCGGGTGTCTATAGAGATAGCCGCCGAGGAGCCGTTCGTTCGCCGTATTGCTTCGAGCACTGCAACGCCTCACCAATTCCTCACCGATGCCCATCCAAGAGCTCTTTCCCAAACCGTCCCGCGACCCAGAGAGCAGCAACGCGACGAACGATCAGGTTGCCGCGGTTCCGGCTGGAGACCAGGCGGCGCAGCCCATCAAGGTGCGCGCCGGGCGCTTCGGCGTATTGGAGGAGCATGAGATCATCCACCTGATCGACTCGCTCGACGACGAGCGCTCCCGCGCCCGCTTCCGCGAGTCCATCTACATCTCCCTCATCATCTGGATGGCGATCGCCTGGTTTATCTTCTACGGCCCGCGGGTGCTTTTTCACCAGCCGCAGTACCAGGACCCCATCGCCCTGATGCAGCAGCACGACAAGGAGCTGACCTTCCTCGCGCAGCACAGGCCCCCCGCGCTGAAGCCGGCGCCGCCGCACCCCCTGATCGACCGCAAGACCATGCAACAGCTCCAGCAACAGGCCCGCCTGGCCGCGCCCACGCCGCCACCTCCGGCGCAGCAGCCGCCTGAGGAGCAGGAACACGTCGCCGCGCCGCCTGTCCCGCAGCCGCAGTTGCCGCTGCCCAGCGCGCCAAAGCCGACCCAGCAGGCGTTGCCGGAATCGCCGCTGCCCTCCGCGCCGCGTCCCAACCTCGCCCAGAACAACACCAGCGCGCATGACGCCCTTGAGAACGCCATGCGCGGAGCGCTCAGCGACCGTGGCGGGACAGACTACGGGGCGTCTTCCTCCAGGAGCGGCCCCCTACAGGCAGGCGCGACCATCCTCTCCGACACCATGGGCGTCGACTTCACCGCCTACATGCGCCGCCTGCACGACGACATCCAGCGCAACTGGGACCCCCTGATCCCCGAAGAGGTGCAGCCCCCGCTGATGAAGAAGGGGATCGTCGGCATCCGCTTCACCATCCTGCCCAACGGAGACATCGGAAACATGGTCCTCGAAACTCGCTCCGGCGATGTCGCTCTGGACCACGCCGCATGGAACGCCATCACCAGCGAGAACCAGTTTCCACCGCTGCCCAAGGCATTCCATGGCCCGCAGCTCGAACTGCGCGTCGGCTTCTTCTACAACATTCCGCTACCGCAGTAGGCCCTATGCCCGCGCTCCCTAAAATCGCCCAGGCCGATCCGCAAGCCGACAAAGCAAGCCGAGAACCGCTGTCGCCGGAGCAGCTTGAACGCCGCCGCCAGGTCCGCGGCCTGCTCCTGCTTGCTCTCGCCGCGATCCTCTTCGCGCTTCTTCGCAGCGGAGTCCATAACGTCTTCCCTCGCGGCTGGTGGCGGCTTTGGTAGACCCCATCGGAGAAGCGGCGGAGACGCTCGCCCCGCTGATTGTTGTCACTGGCCCGACTGCCAGCGGCAAGACGGCGCTCGCCCTTGCGTTGGCCGAGCGATTCAACGGCGAGATCGTCAGTTGCGACTCGGTCGCAGTCTATCGCGGCATGGAGATTGGCACCGCCAAGCCCACGTCGGCCGAGCGCTCCCGCGTCCCGCACCATCTCATCGACGTACTTCCGCCAAACGCTCCCTGCACCGCCGGAGACTACAGCCGCCTCGCCCGCGCGGCCGTCCGCGACATCGCCCAGCGCGCTCGCCTGCCCATCGTCGCGGGCGGCACAGGCCTCTACCTGCGCGCGCTCCTCGATGGCCTCTTCCCCGCTCCGCCTCGCCGCGAACCCCTGCGCGAGAAGCTGCGCCGACGCGCCCAACTGCGCGGGCCAGCCCATCTGCACCGCATCCTCGCGCGCCTCGATCCCGCCGCCGCCCGCCTGATCCACGCCAACGACGCGCCCAAGGTCATCCGCGCCATCGAGGTCACGCTCGCCGCGCGCCAGCCCATCACGCGGCAGTGGCAGCAGCCCCGCGATCCGCTCACCGGTTTTCGAGTCCTCCGGCTCGGACTCAACCCACCGCGTGCAGAACTGTACGCCCGCATCGACCGCCGCGCCCAGGCGATGTTCGGCCCGCCGCGGCATGGCGGAGGTCTGCTCGAAGAGAGTGCGCAGCTCGTCGCTCTCTACGGTCGCGAGTGCCGCGCTCTCACCTCGCTCGGCTACGCCCAGGCCACAGCCCTGCTGCGCGGCGAGGCCACACGCGAGCAGGCCATCGCGCAGGCCCAGCAGGGCCATCGCAACTACGCCAAACGCCAGCTCACCTGGTTCCGCAAAGACACCGCGATGCACTGGCTCACGGGCTTCGGCGGCGACGAAGAGGTCGCGCGGCAAGCCTGCGCCCTCGTCGCCCAACACCTCGCCACCCGATAGCGGCCGCTCTTCTTGATTCACTTCGGCTGCACGATGACCGCGGCGGCGAGCTTGTAGTGCCAGCCGTAAAAGAACTCGCTGAGGCTCACGGTCAACCAGGTCTCGGATGCCTCATTTCTTCAGCAGCCACAGGATGCACGCGTGGGGTTCGAGGGTGACGTCCTGCAGCGATGCAACCTTGTTGACGGACTTGCCGGTCCAGACATCCTTGACGCGATAGGGGCCGGAGTCGAGGTTGTAGGCCGCGAAGCTGCTGTCCAGCACAACCTGGCTCTCGCCGGTATTGAAGAGCGCGAGCGCCGTGCTGCCGCCCGGCGAGTTCGCGGGCAGCTCCGCGGTCCACGCGATAACGCCGCCGTCCTGCAGTACCTGCCCGCTGGCGGTCGCGGTCTGGTCGATGCGGATCAGGTCGGGGTTGGTCAGCAGCTTGAGGGTTGCGTCGTTCAGCAGCGTGAGGTTTGCCCCGAGAATGAGCGGCGACCGGGCCATCGCCCACAGTGTGAGCAGCGTCTGCTGCTCGTCCGCGGTGAGCCGCGTAGTGCGGGGCTGGCCGTAGCCGGGTTCGGGACGCAGCTCGCCCAGCGGCAGCATGTCGGCGTCGGGCCAGTTGCCCGGCTTGGCGTAGGGTTCCCATGCGGCGATGTTGGCGAACTGGCGGAGCAGCGTCTGCGGAAACGCCTTGCCGGTGTCGCTGCTCCACACATCCCAGAAGTCGTCGGAGATGCGCCACATCTGCGCCTCGGCGGCGACCGCCGCCGCGTTCTCCAGCGCGGTCGGGCCGGGCGAGAGCGAAAGAACGATCGGCCTGCCCGTCTTCTCGATCGCGCGGCGAATCATGCGGATCTCGTCGATCTTATACGGGTGCGCCGCGATGCAGTCCACCTTGAGCAGGTCGACGCCCCACGAGGCGTACTGCGCCAGCAGCGAGTCGTACCAGGCCTGCCCGGCGGCGTTGTCCTTGACGCCCCAGTTGGTCGGGTCCCAGGGACAGGTGTCTGTAGTATCCGCTGCCTCGGCGGCGCGGTACGCGCTGTTGGCGATGGGAAGGTTGCGTTCGACCGAGGCGCGCGGAATGCCGCGCACAATGTGGATGCCGAACTTCAGCCCCTGCGCGTGGACCCAGTCGGCCAGCGGCTTGAAGCTGGTGGATTGGATCGTGGCGATCAGCTTCGGCGCGCTGCCTGCGGCGTCGGCGGGCTGTGGCGTGGGCGTCTCCTGCTGCGCACCCTGCGCGGAGGGGAAGCGCGCCGGCGCGGGAACGTAACGGCCGTTGGCGTCGATGGCGTAGTGGAGTGCGTCGGGATGCGGGCGGTCTTCCGGATTGTAGAAGAACCAGCCCTCGTCGATCACCGCGTACTTCCAGCCGAAGGATCTGAGTTCGTTGGCTTCCACCGTGGCGTTGGCGCGGAACTGCGGCTCGGTGATGGTGAGGCCGTAGGAGTCCCAACTGTTCCAGCCCATCGGAGGCGTCACGGCGACCGCCGCTGCCGGTGCCGGTGCCGCCTGCGCGGCCGGCGCACTCTGCGCGCGCGCCGCTTGTCCAGCCAGCACTGCGACCGAAAGAAGACCTGCCCAGATGACTCTCATCGCAACCCTCACACGCGCTTCCATGCCTCTGAATATGTCCCATCCACAATACCGCGAGTTGCCTTCGAGCGATACCGCAAGTTGCGTTCCAGCGATACCGCAAGTTGCGTTCGAGCGCACGTGGGTTCGCCCGCCCACCCCCACCGGCCCTCATCCCAAGCCAGCGCCCCCCACTAAACCGCCGTCATCCCAACCGCAGCCTTCTTTATGAATTGTCATTCTGACCCTGAGCTTGTCGCAGGGGAAGCATCCCCGCATCTTTTAGTTGTCCTCCTGAGCGCACCGCACGCATTCAACCTGTCATCTGCATTCA
>JAJZDL010000123.1 GCA_021851465.1 Acidobacteriota bacterium | reverse complement strand
CGACTCCGCCTCCCGCGATGAGGCTGCGGGAGGCTCCGCTCAGGATGACGGCCGGTGGGGGTGGGGGCAGCGTGGGCAAAGGCAAAGGCAGAGGCAAAGGCAAAGGCAGAGGCAAAGGCAGAGGCAAAGGCAAAGGCAGAGGCAAAGGCAAAGGCAAAGGCTGGAGATTGTTGGGAGAACGGGGCGGGCGGGGGTGGTTTGGCGGAGAGCGTCGGGGTCCTTCGACTCCGCCTCCCGCGATGAGACTGCGGGAGGCTCCGCTCAGGATGACAGGCCGGTGGGGGTGGGGGCAGCGTGGGCAAAGGCAAAGGCAAAATGCGGGGATTCTTCGCTGTGCTCAGAATGACAAGTTGCAAAGAAGGCTGTGGTTGGAGGATGGATTTGGGTTGGGCGGGTTGACAGGCGGTTTTGCTGGGAGTTGCACCGTGGAAGAGGGGTCTCTTCCCAACAAACGATCTGACTGTCTGCATCTCTCCGATCCTCTTCTCTGTAGGAGAGCCGCAGCCGCGCCCCGGCTCCAGAAGTGAGATACGGACTTGGGGGATGCGAATGGCCGGCACAGGATCCTGCGAGTTTGTCGTGCCGGGGGAGGGGAGCGAATACAATGGAGCGATGCGTGGATGGAGCTTCCCTGTCGGCCGGTTCTTTGCGGTAGAGGTCCGCATCCATGCGTTCTTTCTGCTGCTTTTGGCGCTTGCGATCGGCGTTGGCCCGCTGGTTGGGTCGAGCGCTGGGCGGATGGTGTCGCTGTGGCTCCTGCTCTTGTTCGCGGTTGTTGTGCGCGAGGGTGCTCGCGGGCTGGCCGCGGCATGGTACGGGCTGGAGTTGCGGGGCATTCTTCTGCTGCCGACGGGCGGCCTGATGACCTATGCCACGAACGAGGCCACGCAGCGCGCCGCGGAGCCGGGCATCGAGCGGCGGATGGCGGTTGTCGGGCCGCTCGCCAGCATGGGGTTCGGCCTTCTGCTTGCGGCAATTCTGCTTGCCTTTGCGCCTGGGGTCAACCTGATAGCGAGGCCGTGGATTGCGCCCGCTCACCTGCTGCGCGCGATGGTGTGGCTCAATGTGCTGCTTGGCGCAATCAACCTGCTGCCCGCGTTTCCGCTGGATGGCGGGCGCGTCTTCCGCCGCACTCTGCCCGGGGTTGCGCAGCCGGTGAAAGGCAGCCGCGCCGCGCCAGCAGGCGCAGCGACCAGCGGCCTGGGCGCGGGACTGGCATGGGGCCGGGGCGCGGGACTGGGGCAGTGGATCGCAATCGCGCTGGTCGCGGCCGGGCTGCTGCTGGGCAATCTGTGGCTGGCGATCATGGGGGCGTTCGTGCTCATCGGCGCGCACATGGAGAACCAGGGGATGCTGGCACAGAGCGACTCCGACAGCGTTCTGATGCGCGACGTCATGCTCACGCAGTTCAGCACGCTTTCGGCATCGGACACGCTGGAGGACGCTCTGCAGCGGGCCGTGCATACGCTACAGGATGTCTTTCCCGTGGTGCGCGGCGGCACGCTGGTCGGTGCGGTGAGCCGGCAGAACATCATGGAGGCGCTGGCCATCGGCGGCAACAGCTATGTGCAGGGCGTGATGACGCGGAGCTTCCAGACCGCGCAGCCCGGCGACTCGCTGGTGCATACTCTGGGGCGCATCGCGGGCGGACAGGGCGCGCAGCTTGTGCCGGTGATGGATGGCGAGCGCATTGTCGGCATCGTGACGCCGCAGAACCTGTCGCAGTCCATGGGCCTGCTGAACCAGAGCCGCCGGCTCTGTCGCAGCGAAGAGGCCTAGCGTGCATCGGCAGCAAGCAAGCAGCACGACCACCACGGACCAATGCGGATGAAGACGGACGAAGAACCGGAGAGCGATGCGGTCGATCGCGAGCAGACAGAGGCAGGGCCGAACGCCGCGCGCGAACGCGCGCTTGCGCCGGGCCTCTACCTGGTGGCGACGCCGATCGGCAACCTGGAGGACATCACACTGCGCGCTCTGCGCGTGCTGCGGTCGGTGGACCGCATTGCCTGCGAGGACACGCGGCAGACGCAGAAGCTGCTCAACCACTATTCCATTCGCACGCCGACGGTGAGCTACCACATGCACAACGAGGCTGGCCGCGCGGTCGAGCTGGCCGCGGCGCTGAAGGCCGGCGCGCGCATTGCGGTGGTGAGCGACGCGGGCACGCCGGGGATCGCCGATCCGGGCGGCCAGATTGCGGCGGCCGCGATCGCCGCGGGCGTTCCTGTATTTCCCATTCCCGGCGCGAATGCCGCGATCAGCGCGCTGATCGCCAGCGGGCTGATCGCAGGCAGCGCAGGCGGAGCCACGCAGTCCGACGCCAATGCCTCGGCAGAGTGCCCAAGGGCCGGCGGCACGAAGGCCGAGCAGTTCACCTTTCACGGATTTCTTCCGTCCAAAGAGGGCCAGCGCAGAACGGTCCTGGAAGCCGTACGCGGCGATGCAGACCGGAGCGGCGGCACACAGATCTTCTACGAAGCGCCGCACCGCATTGTGGCCACGCTGGCCGAGATCGAATCCATCTTCGGCCCCACGCAGCAGGTTGTGGTGGCGCGCGAGCTGACCAAGCTGCACGAGGAGTTTCTGCGCGGGCCGGTGTCTACGGTGCGCCAGACGCTTGCGGCGCGCGACAGCGTTCGCGGCGAGATTGTGCTGCTGTTCGCGCCGGACGCCGCGGCGCGCGCAGGCGACAGCGCCCCGGCCAGCATCGCGTCCGCGATCCGCGCGCTGATGGAGAGAGAGTCCATCGACGAGAAAGACGCGCTGAAGCGGGTTGCCCGCGCCCGCGGCATGGCCAAGAGCGAGGCCTACCGCGAGCTTCAACGCAGCCGCGGCAAGTAGACCGATGCAATCGCGGAAGGGCCGTGCGTGGAATTGTTGCTGTAAAGGCAAGAGGCGCGCAGGGCGGTTGGCGCGTCGCGTTGCGGCGGGAGCGTTGCAAACGCCATCGGCGCGGAAGATAGAAGTACCCAGCGTGGTTCATTCGGCGACAAGCTCGTTTCAGCGGCCGCCGCTCGATGTCAAAATTGATTCTGTCGATACGCCGCGCGGGCACGCCGCAAGCGTATCTTCGCAGCGCCGGAAGAAGAGAGCGCCCATTCATCGCACGGTTGCGGGACCGGGAACCAGCCGATGGATTGCGCCTGTCGCATTATTACAAGGGAGCAGCAGCCATGTCCGAATCGACCGACGACCTTCGCATTCAGTATCAGGACGACGCTCCGCGCGGCGCGCGCATCAAGGTGATCGGCGTGGGCGGCGGGGGCAACAACGCCGTGAACCGCATGATGGTCGCGGGCGTGGAGGGCGTGGAGTTCATCGCCGCCAACACGGATGTTCAGGCGCTGCAGTTGTCGAATGCGCCGATCAAGTTGCAGCTTGGGGTGAAGCTGACGAGCGGTCTGGGCGCGGGGGCGAACCCGGATGTGGGCCGCCGGGCGGCACTCGAGGACTCGGGCAAGATCATCGAAGCGCTGGAGGGGGCGGACATGGTCTTCGTCACCGCCGGGCTCGGCGGCGGCACGGGCACTGGCGCGGCGCCGGTGATTGCGAGCCTGGCCAGCGAGATGGGCGCGTTGACGGTCGCCGTCGTCACGCGGCCGTTTGCGTTCGAGGGCAAGCGGCGGATGATGCAGGCCGAGCGCGGGATGCAGGAGCTGATCGAATCGGTGGACACGCTGATCGTGATCCCCAACGAGAAGCTGCTGGCCGTGGCGAAGGACGCGGGGTTCTTCGAGAGCTTCCGCATCGCGGACGACGTACTTCGCCAGGGCGTGCAGGGCATCTCCGACATCATCACGATCCCGGGCGTGATCAACCGCGACTTTGCCGATGTAAAGACCACGATGGCGGGCATGGGCTATGCCGTGATGGGCACTGCTACAGGCACGGGGAGCAACCGCGCCATGGACGCGGCACTGGCCGCGATGGCCTCTCCGCTGCTGGAGGCGGGAGCGATCGACGGAGCGCGCGGGATTCTCATCAATATCACCGGCTCAGCCAACCTGAAGCTCTCGGAGGTGAACGAGGCCTCGACCATCATCCAGAACGCGGCGCACGAGGAGTGCAACATCATCTTCGGCGCGGTGCAGGACGAGCGGATGGGCGATGAGGTGAAGATCACCGTGATCGCCACGGGCTTTCGCCAGGAGATGCCGGAGCGGCGCGCCCGCATGTTGGCCGAATCCACGTTTCTCTCATCCGACGAGGAGGTTCCCATACGCAGCCAGGGGCGCGCCGCGGACGCCGCGCCGCGCTTCGCCAGCGAGCAGCGCGAGGCGCAGCAGACACCTGGACAGCGGACGGACGAGGCTGCGCGACAGGCGCAGGCAGCGCATCCGGCTGCAAATTGCGAAGCCATGGCGCAGTTCACACCCGGCACGATGCCCGCAACCGCGGAGTACGGCCCTGTGGGCCTGGCCTGCGCCACAGAGGCGCAGAAGGCGGTGGAGCCGACGGCCTGGAGCTACGCAGCCGACGAAGATTCAGCCCGCGAGGCCGAGTCCGATCCTGCAACCGACACGGTGTTCGATGCAGCGTGCGCATTTGAACCCGATTGCGCGGACTGCGCGGACGCAGCGGAGGATGCCGAGCCCCAGTTCGATTCCTCGTGCGCTTCGCAGCGCGAGCCGGAGCTGGTTCCCGTCGCGGCCTCCGTCTTCGACGACGAGTTCTTCCGCGCGGCAAACTCGCGACCCGGCGGCGCAATCGAGGACGGGCCACAGGAATTGGCGCAGCCCGCGGGGGAGATGCGTCTCTTCGCCGGGGCCAGCGCCACCCACGCCGTGCCCGCCGAGACCGATGAACTCGACATCCCAGCGTTCCTGCGCCGCAGCCACTGATCCATTGACGGCAGACAGCACCCGGCTTGAATGGTCCGTGCCATAGCCACGAACCCCACCTTCGCGACGATGAGACTGTCGCGAAGATGGGGCACCCGGTTTTGCGGGAGACGGAGCAGGCCGACTACTGCAGCAGAGTGCCGTTTTCGGGTTGGGATTTGGGGTCTTCGGGGGGGATGACGACGGCGGCGGCGACGCGGTCGTCGGGGTCGAGGTTGAGGAGCTTGACGCCGGAGGTGGAGCGTCCGGCGGAGCGGACGGTTTTGGTGTCGATGCGGATGATCTTGCCGAACTGGGAGATGAGCATCATCTCAGTGGTGTCGTCGACCAGGTTGATGGCGGTGACCTTGCCGATCTTGGGGGTTGTCTTCATGGAGATGACGCCCTTGCCGCCGCGCGACTGGAGGCGGTAGGCGTCGACGTCCGTGCGCTTGCCGAATCCGTTCTCGCTGACGGTGAGGATGAGGCATGGGGTGAGGCCGAGTTTTTCGTCGAGCTTGGCGAGTTTGGCGGAGGCCTCGTCGGAGAGCGTGGGCGCGGCGAGTTCACCGGGTTCGGCGAGGGCGAGCGGCTGGGCTGCGGCGGAGTCGGCGGCCTCGTCGATGACGGACTCGACCTGTTTGGTGAGGCCGGTGCGTGCGGCGATGGCACGGCGGGTGCGGTTGCGCGCCTCGTTGGAGGGGGTGACGGCGGCGCCGATGACGTAGTCTCCTTTGCGCAGATTAATCCCTCGGTTGCCGGTGGCGGGGCGGCCCATGGGGCGCAGGTCCTGCTCGTTGAAGCGGATGGCCATGCCGTCGTGGGTGGCGAGGAAGATGACCTGCTCTCCGTCGGTGAGCTGCGCGGCGATGAGTTCGTCGTCCTTGTCGATGCCGATGGCGATAATGCCGCGGCTCATGACGTTGGAGAAGTCCTTGAGCGCGGTCTTTTTGACTGTGCCATTGCGAGTGGCGAAGAGGACGAACTTGCCCTCTTCTTCGAGGTCCTTGACGGGCAGGATGGTGACGACTTTTTCTCCCGGCTGGAGGTCGATGAGCGAGGCCATGGCCTTGCCCTTGCCGGCGGCGCCGACGTCGGGAACCTCGTAGATCTTGACCCAGTAGACGCGGCCGCTGTTGGTGAAGCAGAGCAGATAGGCGTGGGTGGAGTCGATGATGAGCTGCGCGACGAAGTCCTCTTCGCGGGTCTTCATGCCGAGGCGGCCGGTGCCGCCGCGCCGCTGCTGGCGGTAGACGGAGATGGGCGTGCGCTTGAGGTAGCCGGTGTTGGAGACGGTGACGGCGACCTGCTCGTCTGCGATGAGGTCTTCGAGGCCCAGCTCGGCGGTCTCGTCGAGGATCTGGGTGCGACGTGCGTCGCCGTACTTATCGCGGATCTCGGTCAACTCCTTGACGATGACGCGGCGGAGCTTTGGTTGCGAGGCGAGGATGGACTCGTACTCTGCGATGGCGTCGCGGATGGTGCGCAGCTCGTTGAGCAGCTCGTCGATGGAGAGCTGGGTGAGGCGGTAGAGTTGCAGTTCGAGGATGGCGTCGATCTGTTTGTAACTGAGGATGAGCGTGGCCACACCTGCCGCGTTGGTGGGCAGGAATGCGGTGTCGACGGCGTATTTTGCGGGGTCGAGGGTGACGCCGCGCAGTTCGGATCCGCGCAGGCAGATTTTTTTGCCGGAGAAGAAGGTGAAGAGGTTCTCACGTGCGGCGACCCGCGACGAGCTTTGGCGGATGATCTTGATGACGTTGTCGAGGTGGTCGAGGGCGATCTGGTATCCGAGGAGGATGTGCTCGCGGTCGCGCGCCTTGGCGAGGAGGAACGCCGTGCGGCGGCGGACGACCTCCATGCGGTGCTCGAGGAAGGCGCGGATGGCGGCGTCGAGCGGCAGCTCCTTCGGCTGGTTGTTATGCACCGCGAGGAAGATCATCGAGAACGATTCCTGCATCTGCGTGTGCTTGTGGAGTTGGTTGAGGACGATCTGGTGCTCGGCGCCGCGCTTGAGGCCGATGACGATGCGCATTCCGTCGCGGTCGCTCTCGTCGCGGAACTCGTCGCGCGCGATGTCTGTAATGACGCCGTCGTTGACCAGCTCGGCGATGCGCTCGATGAGCTTGGCCTTGTTCACCTGATAGGGGATCTCGGTGACGACGATGGCTTGGCGGCCGCCGGAGATGTTCTCGATGGCGCACTTGGCGCGCATGATGAAGCGTCCGCGGCCCGTCTTATATGCGTTGGGAATGGTGGTCTTGCCGAAGATGTAGCCGCCGGTGGGGAAGTCCGGGCCTTTGACGTGTTCGAGGCAGAGTTCGAGGTCGGAGCGGGTCTCGTCCTTGGATTTGTCGATGAGCGCGATGGCCGCGTTGACGACCTCGGTGAGGTTGTGCGGCGGGATGTTGGTGGCCATGCCGACGGCGATGCCAGAGCTGCCGTTGACCAGGAGGTTGGGAACGCGTGCGGGCAGCACGGTGGGTTCGAGGGTGGACTCGTCGTAGTTGGGCGCGAAGTCCACGGTGTCGGAGTCGATGTCGGCGAGCATCTCGCCCGCGATGCGGGTGAGGCGGCTCTCGGTATAGCGCATCGCGGCGGGTGGATCGCCATCGACGGAGCCGAAGTTTCCCTGGCCATCGACCATGGGGTAGCGCAGGCTGAAGTCCTGGGCGAGGCGAACCATGGTGTCGTAGATGGCGGAGTCGCCGTGCGGGTGGTAGTTGCCCATGACGTGGCCGACGACCTTGGCGGACTTGGTGTACTTCTTGTTGAACTGGAGGCCCATCTCCTGCATACCGTAGAGGATGCGGCGGTGGACGGGCTTGAGGCCGTCGCGCACGTCGGGCAGGGCGCGCCCGATGATGACCGACATCGAGTAGTCCAGATAGCTGCGCCGCATCTCGTCTTCAATGTTGACGGGGTAGAGAAATGCGGCACCGCGGCCCTGCACGGTGGAATCGCTGGGTGGGCCATCGGGCGGCGGCGTGTTCGCGCCGGAACCCTGCGCGGCGGGATTTTCGGGGTTTTGCGGGTCGGGTGGAAAGAGTTCGTCGGCCATGGTTTATGGCTCTATTATAGGCGTTTCGGGCGCGTTACGGAGCGGCGCGAAGGCAGTGTTTTGGCTCGCTCGATGTGGGGCGGAACCGCAAAAACGCCACGCGTCGGCCATGGGCGACTACTCCGGCGCACGCCGCTGGAGCGTCAACGGGCGCTTGGGCCTGGGCTTGATCGCGTCCTTGTTCTCCGGCGCGGTGGGATGCACGCCAAAGTCCCAGACGCCGAGGTTGATCTGGTTGGCGGAGACCACCTCCATCAGCGCGTACTCGCCAGCGTCGAGTGGCGTCTTGGGAGTCACCTTCATCCAGTGGCCGCCGGGCAGCAGTTCGCTGGTGGTCTCGATCGCGTTCTCCTGCTTCTGCGTGCCGCCCAGCATCCCGGTGTTGAAGCTGGCCAGAACGCGCACGTCGGTGCGCACATCGGCACGCACCATTACATAGCCTGTGTTCTGGGTTTCGCCGTTCGAAGGCGTCTTCGCTGCAGACGCATCGTTCGCGCCATGCGTATCGACCGTGAACGGCGTGCCGCCATGCGATGCATCCGTATCGTCGCCGAGGCAGAGGTAGATTGTCGGCCGGTCGACATGCAGTTGCACCGCCGCCGCCGCGCCGTTCAACTGCACAATGTCGTGCGAGGCCGCGCGCGGGTTGATGCTCAGCTTCAGAATGTTGTGGCTGGCGGTGTGGTCCATCTCGCCGACGGACTGCTCCAGCGGCACCAGCTCCGGCGTGCCGTTGAAGGTGTCCAGCGCGAGCACGCTGTCCGACGCCGAGAGATGGAGGTCCGGGGCAACC
>JAJZDL010000122.1 GCA_021851465.1 Acidobacteriota bacterium | reverse complement strand
TCCGCCGATCTCCACCATGGGCTTGGGGCGGACCGTGGTTTCTTCACTGAGCCGTGTGCCGAGACCTCCGGCAAGAATGACCGCTTTCATGGCGCTTCCCTTCGCGGTGGCGTGCGATGCGGCGGCGCTGGGACGGAAGAAGACCTGCCCAGCCAACCGCGCCTACCAGTATGACACGCGGCCAGCGCAAGGCACGATGCCACCGGATGCATTCAGAGAAGAGCACCCGGATTACAGAGAATGTGAGGCAGAGACGGTATATTGAGAGGGTTGTTATCGGGAGGGACCGTGGGTGTGCTGACCAGTCTGAAGAACCGCCTGCTACAGGGTGGATCGAACAGCTATGTTCTGCTCCAGGCGTTTCGCTTGCAGGCTGCTGCGCATGGGATCGGGATGCGCGTGAAGGACGGGCGCATTATGCTGGCGCGCGGACGGCGCACGATGGTTCTGGGTTTGAGGAACGCGATCAGCGTTCCGTTTGCGGTGCATCAGTGGAACCTGTTCTTCGACACGCTGGAGGGCCAAACTCATGACGGACGGACGGTCCTGGATTTTTCAGAACCCGGATTGCACCGCTATCGTTTGAGTGGCTTGTCGTTTTACGCACCTTCGATCGCAGAGGACGATTGCATGGACGCCTATACCGCGGCGTACATGCCTCGGCCGGGCGATGTGGTTTGGGATGTGGGCGCCCATGCGGGGATGACAACTTATTTTCTGGCCCAGATGGTGGGGCCGACGGGCAAGGTCTACGCCTTTGAGCCGGACGAGACGAACTATGAGTTTCTCCTGCGCAATATCGAGATGCACCGGCTTGCGAACGTGGTCCCGGTGAAGGCAGCACTGTCGGACAGGACGGGCACGGCAGAGTTCTGCATGGATGGAACGATGAGCGCGGGACTGAGCGACTCTCTCGCGTACTCCGCCGGCGAGAATGGCAGGGTGGTGGAGACCCTGAGCCTGCGCGATGCGTGCGCGCGGTTCGGGGCGGTCCCCAACTACATCAAGATGGACATTGAAGGCGCGGAGTTGAGCGTGGTTGCAAGCTCGGTGGATTTTCTGAAGGCCCATCCGGTCCATCTATCGATTGAGAGCAACCACATGGTGGGCGGGCGGTTCACCGCGGGGCCGCTGGAGTCGCTGCTTGGCGGGGCAGGGTATCGTGCGTGGTCTTCGGAGCAGTATGGGCAACTGTTTACCTGGGCCGAACCGCCGGTTGCGGTTGCGCAATCGTAGATGAGCGTCCTTTGTGGGTGTACGGATAACATAAGAGCATGATGAAACTTTCGGACTATGTGTTTGGCCAGTTGAAGGCGTGGGGGGCGCAGCACATCTTTCTGGTGACGGGCGGCGGTGCGATGCACCTGAACGACTCGATCGGGACATCTGGGATCGGGTACATCTGCACCCACCACGAGCAGGCGGCGGCGATGGCCGCGGAGGGCTATGCGCGGACCACAAACACGCCGGGGCTGTTGAACGTGACCAGCGGGCCAGGGGGCATCAATGCGCTGAATGGAGTGTTTGGGGCGTGGACGGACTCGATCCCGATGCTGATTCTGTCGGGGCAGGTGAAGCGCGAGACGTGCATGAGGACCTACGGCATTGCCAACATGCGGCAACTGGGCGACCAGGAGGTGGATATTGTCCGCATGGTCGCGGGCATTACGAAATACGCGGTGTGGGTGAACGAGCCGGAGACGATTGCGTACCATCTGGAGCGGGCGTGGTACCTGGCGCGGAACGGCAGGCCGGGGCCGTGTTGGCTGGACATTCCGGTGGACGTGCAGTCGGCGCAGGTGGATCCGGAGACGATGCGGCACTACGATCCGGCGGAAGATGCGCTGGTGTGGGACATGGCGAAGATCGCCGCGCAGGTGGCAGATGTGTTGGCGCGGATCGAGACGGCGGAACGTCCGGTGATGTTTGCCGGTACGGGCGTGCGGCTGGCAGGGGCGCTGGAGGAGTTCGAGGCTGTGATCCGGCGGCTGCGGATTCCCGTGGTGACGGCGTGGACGCACGACCTGATTGCGTCGGACGATGAGCTGTACTGCGGGCGGCCGGGGACGATCGGCGAGCGCGCGGGGAACTTTACGGTGCAGAACTCCGACGTGCTGCTGGTGCTTGGTTCGCGGCTGAACATCCGGCAGACGAGCTACAACTGGGCGTCGTTTGCGCGCTTTGCGACCAAGATCCAGGTGGACGTGGACGCGGCGGAGTTCAGCAAGCCGATGCACAGGCCGGATGTGGCGGTGCATTGCGACGTGAAGGAGTTTTTGAGGGAGATGCTCCGCCAGTTGGGCGCGGAGGCGGGCGCAAACCAGGCCCATGCGGCGTGGCTGGTGCGCGCGCGGGCGTGGAAGGCAAAGTATCCGGTGGTGCAGGAGCGGCAGAAGACGGAGGGCCCGCCGCTGAACCCGTACTACTTCATCGAGCGGCTGTTCGACCTGCTGGATGCGGACGACGCAGTGGTGTGCGGGAATGCGACGGCGTGCATCGTGCCGTACCAGGCAGGCCGGTTGAAGCGTGGGATGCGGCTGATCTCGAACTCGGGTTCGGCGTCGATGGGCTACGACTTGCCGGCGTCGATCGGCGTTGCGGTTGCGAAGGGTGGACGAGTGGTCTGCCTTGCGGGCGATGGCAGCCTGCAGATGAATGTGCAGGAGCTGCAGACGGTGGCGACACACCATCTTCCGGTGAAGATCTTTGTGCTGCGCAACGGGGGGTATCTTTCGATCCGGCAGACGCAGACGGGGTTCTTTCAGGGGCGACTGATCGGCACCGGAGCAAGCAGCGGCGTGACGTTTCCCGAGATGATGAAGGTGGGAGCGGCGTACGGGATTCCATCGTTTGCGGTGGAGACGATGAGCGACCTGGAGATGGTGAGGGCGGAGCTGGCCAAGCCGGGGCCGAGCCTGTTCGATGTGCAGTTGGATGTAGCGCAGGAGTTTGAGCCGCGGCTGCGCTCGCGGATTCTGCCGGACGGGACGATCCAGACGCCGAACCTGGAGGACATGTATCCGTTCCTCTCGCCGGAGGAGCTGGCGGAGAACATGCTGGCCACGGACGCGAAGGGATGAGCGGCGCGGAGATATTGCGGCGGGCGAAGGCCGTGCTCTTCGACCTGGACGGGACGCTGCTGGATTCTCTGCCGGGGATTGCGCACTCGGCGCGCGCGGCGTTTGCGGCGTGCGGGCTGGCTGCGGGCGAGGTCGAGCTGCGCGCGCTGATCGGGCCGCCGATCCGCACGATCCTGTCGCGGATGGCTGCGGGCGAGCCGGCTGCCGGTCTGAGCGAGGGAGATCTCGACCGGCTGGTGCAGGCATTTCGCGCGAGCTACGACAGCGAGGGCTGGAAGATGACTCCGCACTACGCGGGCGCGGCGGAGTTGCTGCGGGAGCTGCGGGACGAGGGCCGGCGGCTGTTTGTAGTGTCGAACAAGCCGCGGCACATCGCGGTGCGGATTCTGGAGGGAGGCGGAACGTCGGGTCTGTTCGACGAGATTGTGACGCTGGATTCTCGCAAACCGGCTTATAGTGGCAAGCAGGAGATGATGCAGGGCCTGATGGAACGGCATGGGCTCGGTTCGCAAGAGTGTGTGATGGTAGGCGATACAATGGAGGACGCAACCGCGGCAGCGGAGTCGGGGATGAAGTTCTGCCTTGCGACCCATGGTTACGGCGACGTGCCGGAGAGTCCGGCGGTGCCGGTTGCGTTCCGGTTCGGCTCATTTTACGACTTGATGCCTTCGCGAAGACAGGAGCAGCGCATTGATTGACAGGGACATTTTCGAAGACCTCTTCGTGCTGGAGATGGCGAACAACCATCTGGGGAGCGTGGAACGCGGGCTGAAGATCATCCATGAGTTCGCGCAGGTTGTGCGGTTCAACAACGTGCGCGCCTCGATCAAGTTGCAGTTCCGCGACGTGGAGAACTTCGTCCACAAGGACTTTGTGGACCGCGCCGACCTGCGCTATGTGAAGAAGACGCTGGACACGCGGCTGGCAGACGAAGAGTACGCGGCGCTGGTGAAGGCGATCCGGCAGGCGGGGTGCATTGCGACCGCGACGCCGTTCGATGAGCGCTCGGTGGACCTGTGCGTCGAGCTGGGACTGCCGATCCTGAAGGTTGCCAGCTCCGACCTGAACGACTGGCTGCTGTTGGAGAAGATTGCCAAGACCAAGAAGCCGGTGGTGGTCTCGACCGGCGGGTCTTCGTTGAAGGACATGGACGACATTGTGACGTTCTTTGCGAACCGGAACATTCCGCTGACGATCAACCATTGCGTTTCGATCTATCCGGCGGAGGATTCGGAGCTGGAGATCAACCAGATCGATTTTTTGCGCACTCGGTACCCGAACAATACGATCGGCTACTCGACGCATGAGTATTCGGACTGGACCAACTCGATGATGGTCTCGTATGCGAAGGGCGCGCGGACGTGGGAGCGGCACATCGACATCGAGAGCGATGGGGTGAAGGTCTCGCCGTATTGCAGCCTGCCGGGCCAGATCGACGAATGGTTCAAGGCATTCCACAAGGCGAAGGAGATGTGCGGCGCTCCGGGGACGCAGAAGCGGATGCCTCCCAAAAAAGAGATCGAGTACCTGGACGCGCTGGTGCGCGGCGTTTACGCGAAGGAGGACCTTCAAGAAGGACACTCCCTGACCGATGAAGACGTGTATCTTGCCATTCCGCTGCAGAAGGGCCAGCTCTCCTGCCGCGAACTGATGAGCGGCGAGATGCTGTTGCGTGCGGTGAAGAAGGACCAGGCGATCCGCATCGACGACATCGACAGCCCGTACGCGCAGATTCCCTCGCTGCGCAAGACGATCTGCGACCGCGGCTTGGACGTCAGCTAGCGCAGCGTCTCCAATACGGGGCTGTCCCGGAGACCGGCTGGAACTCTTGCAAGAGCTACAGGCGGGAGATCTCGTAGAAGCTCAACGCCGCATCGCCCTGCTGGAGCGTCCGCGTCTGTGCCAGCCCGCCATACCCCTGCTCAAGCTGCGCCTTACTGCTGTGCTCTGCGATAACCAGCGCGCCGGGAGCGAGCAGCAGTCGTCCCCGTGCGCTGCCCAGCAGGTGCAGCGTGCCGGCATACTCTTCCTCCGCCTCCCAGGGTGGGTCGAGGTAGACCAGGTCGAGCAGCTCGCAGGCCGGGGCCGGCCCACCACTTGCCGACGCTGCGCGGGCCGGGCTGAGCCGATCGATCTGTGCCGCAGCCGCTGTCCGCGCGGCCTTTGCCAGCCGCTCCAGGAGAGCGCCCGCTCCGCGCTCCTCCACCGTGTAGCCGCGCTCGATGCGTAGCGCCTTCAGGTTGGCGCGGATCGCCGCCAGGGCCGCCGGCGCCCGCTCCGCGAACCACACCTGCTCCGCGCCGCGGCTGATCGCCTCGATCCCTACCGCACCGGTGCCCGCGAAGAGGTCGGCAAAGCGGCACCCGACGACCCGCGGCGCAAGGATATTGAAGAGCGTCTCGCGGAGACGGTCGCTAGTCGGCCTCGTCCCCGGGCCGCGCGGAGCGACCAGTTGGCGTGAGCGATAGGTCCCGGCGATAACCCGCATTCGTCCATCTTATGACGGCGCTCGCTCGGGATGACGTCGGTTATAGGAAGATGCGGCGCGCCCGTGGCTTACGATGCGGCGGCGATGCTATGGTTGGGGGCCAGTGGGAGCGAGGGCAGCGAGTACTTCTTGGGGCCGCGCTTGCGCGCCACCAAGATCCGGATGCGTTCCAGCAACTCGGCCGACGAGCCCGCACCCTTGGGCAGAAAGACGTCGGCGCGGCAGGCGCGGTCGTAGGAGGCGACAGAGCCGGAGACGATCATGGTGGGCAGCGCGGGGTGCAGTTCTTTGGCGCGGCGCACCAGTTCGTTGCCGTCCATCTGCGGCATCAGGAGGTCGGTAAGCAGCAGGTCGAGCGTTCCGGGCAGTGTGTGGGAGATGGCATCGAGCGCCTCATGCGGGTTGGTGTGGGCGACCACGCGATAGCCACGAGTCTCTAGAAGGAAGGTCCGTACGGAGAGAATTTGTTCGTTGTCGTCGACGCAGAGAATGGTCTTTTTGGGGCGCATGGGTACTCGGTTCTCACTTCCGACACCGTCGGCCGGCATTGCAGAACCGGGCGGAGCGGCGTTTTAGCAGATAAGGCTCGCAGGACGCAGTGTGGTTGACTGGCGCACCGACGGGCGATGATCGTAAGGCCCGCGGTCCGGGCCGGCAAACTGCGGCCCGGCGGATTTGGGGCTGACTGGGCGAAGCCGACAGGTGGGTCGATCCCTGGAGCCACGCCTTCGGGGCGAAGCTCTCCTGTCTGCTCCGTGTGGAGACAGCTCCCGGTCGCCGGACGGGTCATACCCGGACGACAGACCGCGGGTGCGAGAGAGAGCCGGCAGCAGGGCGGGTTGCCATGCATGTCCTCGCGAACGCAGCCATCCTGTTTGCCCGCGCATCGAACGGCCTGCCGTGTCGCCAGGCGGAACGCCTGTAGACCCGCAGTGTGTTCGACGAGAGGGAGTAGCCAGATGCAATGCGTTGGAGGGCCGCGACCGCAGGCCGTTGGCTTCTCTCAACTCAATTGGATGAGAAACACTTCCTTGTTCTGAATCGGATACGGCGGTTGAATTGCTGTCGGTTCGTATGCTTGCCAAGGGGGCTTCTTTCCTCAGCGCTTCCTCACAGTACGGAGGGTTGCCCAACTTGGCAACCACAAATATAAGGCGAAGGTGGGGGAAGATTTCGGTTGCGCATTCACCGTATCTTCAAATTGCCCGCCCCTGCTGGGGATTCTTCCGCCAGGGCTGTTGAAATTAAGTGCATCGCGGCAGGAAAAGAGGCCCGATTGCAATAGGAATGGTGCGGCCATCGACACACCGGTCCCCCAATGCGGCAGGCGCAGCGGCGCGCGAGACCGGTTTGCCTGCAAGGATGCGGATGCGCGGGGCCCAGGCCCATCTTGCGTTGGGCCAGCGTGGCTCTGGGCAAATTGGGTGGGCTTGTGCTACCGTAGCAAGCCATGAGCCTGAAGATTGAGTGGCCCGCGTTAGACCCACGGTATCCCATCGGCCCCTACGCCAGCGCAGGCAACATTGCGGCGGCGGAGCGCAAGCACGCGATCGAGACGCTGGCGGAGCTGCCCAGGCATCTCCGCGAGGCGGTCGCCGGGCTGAACGACAGCCAACTCGACACGCCTTACCGCGAGGGCGGATGGACGGTGCGGCAGGCGACGCACCACATCGCCGACAGCCACATGAGTGCGTTTATCCGCGCGCGGATGGCGCTGACCGAGGAGTGGCCGTCGGTGCTGCCGTATGACGAGAAGGCGTGGGCGCGACTGGACGATTCAACGACGGCGCCGGTGGGCTGGTCGCTGGAGTTGGTGGAGGGGCTGCACGCGCGCTGGGTGCGGCTGCTGGAGTCGCTGAGCGGGGACGAGTGGCAGCGCGGCTTCAAGCACCCGAAGATGGGGCCGATGACGGTGGAGACGGCGACGCTGCTCTATGCGTGGCACTCGCGGCACCATGTGGCGCACATCACGCAACTGCGCAAGCACCGGGGCTGGTAGGGCGCGGGAGTGCGCGAAGCGGTTTGTTAGACTTCGTTGCAGATGAAGTCGTCCAGAGACTCCTCCTCGGAACCCACGCAGACGGTCGAGCAGATTGCGGCTGCGCTGGAGGCGTTTCTCGCCGAGCATCCCAAGGCCGTGGTGGTGGAGGAGGGCAAGCTGCTCTTCGACATGCGCGCGGCGAAGTACCAGCTTGCCACCGAGCATGGGCGGTGCACGCTGCAACTGTGGAGCGAGGAGCGGAACATTGTGCGGCGGGTGAGCGCCGCCATCGAGAGGGGCGCGCTGCGCGACCGGATGCTCCGCCTGACGACGCAGCGATTTGGGCAGACGCGACCGGGTTCTCTGGATCTGCTGGCGGACCGCGACCGGCGCACGCCCTCGACGCGCGAGGCCACGCGGAGGCGCTATCTGAAGGCGCTGGAGCGGGTGATGCTGCGCGGCGGCGGCAGTGGCGATGCGTGGGGCGAGTGGACGGCCGAGGGCTTCCGCACCGCGATGGATCTGGAGAAGAGCTTTGGGCCGGCCTATGCGCGCGGATCGCTGGTGCATGGGCAGCAGGCGTGGGCGGTGATCGCGGTGAACGCGGAGGAGACGCAGGCGACGGTGGACGGCATCCTGACGCTGGGCGTGCTGTGGCTGGCGCACTGCCGCGAGAACGCAGGCGGCCGCAGGCTGTATCGCGGGCTGCGGCTGATTGTGCCGCGCGGCAGGGCGGAGCTGACCGCATCGCGGCTCGCGTGGATGAATGCGGAGGCGGCGCAGTGGGAGCTGTGGGAGTTCGACGAGAAGACCGAGGAGATGGAGCAGCGCGATGCGACCGACCAGGGGAATGTGACGACGCGGCTGATCCACGCGCCGAATGAGGCTGCGGCGCGGGAGCGCTTCGCCGAGTCCGCGGCGCGCGTGATGGAGCTGGTGCCGGAGGCGATGCGCGCGGTGGTAGAGCAGCGGATACGCAGCGGCGCGGAGATGGCCTTCCTGCTGCATGGGCTGGAGTTTGCGCGGGTGCGCATGGGGTACGCGGGCGAGAGCTTCAACCGCGTGCAGGAGACCACCTTTGGCGCGGGCTCGAACGAGGCCCCGCTGACCGAAGAGAATGCAGGCAAGCTGCGCGGCCTGGTGGCGCGGCTGTTTGCGCGG
>JAJZDL010000121.1 GCA_021851465.1 Acidobacteriota bacterium | reverse complement strand
GTGCTCCGCCAGCACCCTGATCTCCTTCATCGAGTAGAAGATTTCACCGTTCAGAAACTCGTCCCGCAGCTTCGAGTTGAAGCTCTCACAGCAGCCGTTCTCCCATGGGCTGCCCGGCTCGATGTAAGCCGTCTTGGCTCCCGTGCCGGCAAGCCACTTGCGTAGCCCCTTGGCGACGAACTCGGGGCCATTGTAGGCAAGTAGCATTGCCCGTCGGCGCGTCGAAACCGCTGTTGCTTCGGCCTGGGAGATCGCAACCAGGGTCCGCGCGGGCAAATCTTCCGAGTGTGTTCCTTTTGAAATTCGCTTTCTCGATACCATGGCCGAAGCGGGCTACATCCTTCTTCCCATCGAACCGGAAACTGCCCTTCGCGCCGGACGGCTTACAGCCAGTCACGGCGACCCATTCGACCGCATCATTGCCGCCCATGCCTTTGCTTTGGACATCTCCGTCATCAGCCTCAACCCCAAACAAACCGGACCACTTCGGCGTCCGCCGCATCTGGTAGCAGATGGCGTGTTACTTGCCGCGCAGGAAGCCCTTGGTGTCCATCCACTCGACGAAGACCCGCGGCCAGTCGGCGACCGCGCCGTGCTGGCTGAAGCGCAGGCCGAAGCCGTGGCCGACGCCCGCATACTCGTGCAGCTCCGTCGAGACGCCGGCCTTCTTCATGGCGATAAAGAGTTCGGGCAGCGCCTGCGCGATGTTGTCGCGGTCGTCCGCGCCGCAGAGCAGGAACGCCGGCGGCATGTCCTTCGTGACCCTGGCGTCGATCTCCGGCGTCAGGCCGCCGGGATACATCAGCGCCTCGAAGGCGGGCTTGTCGCTCTGCCGGTCGATGGGGTCGGTCGCGTTGGGATTTCCCTCGTCGTAGCGCTCGCTTGCCATCACCGCCAGCTCGCCGCCGGCGGAGAATCCCATCACGCCCACGCGCGCCGGATCGACGCCCCACTCCGCCGCGCGCGCCTTCACCATGCGGATGGCGCGCTGCATGTCCGGCAGCGCATCGCCCTCCACGGTATACGTCGATCCTTTCTCCCGCGCCAGGCGGTACTTGAGCACGAACGCCGCGATGCCGTGGCCGCTGAGGTACTTTGCCACGTCGTAGCCCTCGTGGTCGATGGAGAGCAGCGCATGGCCGCCGCCGGGCGCAATAATCACGGCAGCCACGGGGGATTTCGCGCCGCGCACCAGGTAGGGAGAGATCGAAGGGTTGTTGATGCTCGTCACCGTGTGCTCGCCCTCGGCGTTGATCAGCGTCACCACCTCGGGCGCGGTCTTGCCCTCGGAGCCCGGCGCGCCATTGGCCCACAACGCCACCTCCGCATGGGGATTCGCCGACTGCGCCGCTGTCTGTGCCACGCTCCCATTGCCCAACGCCACCCAGCAGGCCACCCATGCGACACTCGCCATACCGCCGATAAGCTTCATAGATTCCCGGCCTCCGCCATGCCCGCCACTATACCGTTTCGACGACTCAATCCTCAAACAGATTCCATCCTCGAAATCGACCTCGCCCCTGCGCCGCACGCGCCTCAGACGCAGAATCTACACCCCCAGCGACGCCCAGAACCTGCGCGCACACGGCAACCGGATTGATCCTCGCACGCCGCTTGGCCGAGGCAGATTGCACTGTAAAAAAAACACGATCTGGCACCTGCAACCGCCCTGCGATGCATCCAAGAAATCCAGGGCTAACTGTGGACCGACAACCGTTAGCCAAAACAGAGAGGGAATCCAAAATGAGAAAGCTACAGTTCCGGATGATCGTTCTTGCACTGTCGACGGCTGTGACCCTGCTGGGAGCATCCTGCAAAGAGTCGCCTAAACCAACGGAAGTCGCACAGAATGCAGCACCAGAACCCGCGCCGTCCGTGCCCGCGGTAAAAGTGACCCCACCCGTTCAGGCCAAAGCCATGGCACCGAAACCCACTCCCGATGCGGTGAAAAAGCCGTCCGCCCAGACCTTCGGCAAGGGCCGCGCCTCCGTCACATTCCAGGGACAACCCGCGACGCGCTCCTTCTGGTCGGAGCAGCTTGACGTCGACAACTCCGGCAAGCCCGTTTTGGTCGACGAAGCCTGGGACAACCACTCCAAAATCCTCTACATCAACGACACACGCGGCTTTACCTGCGCGAACGGGCAGACCGGTACGGGCTCTGTGCTGACCGCCGTCTACGGCAAAGGCAACGCGCGCAAGCGCCCTGCCGGTTCAGGATGGTGGGTCGCGGAGCTCAATGCCGGAGATTGCCACCGGCATGACGACACTCTCTACGGTTGCCGCTTCGACGCCGCCGGCAACAACAGCGACTGCGGCGTGGCCACAGTCCAGCCCGAAGATATCGTCATCGTTCCAGAATCGGGATCCGGTGCGTCCTCAGGCGATGCCTCGTCACAGCCGGCCTCGCCATCGGCCCCCGCCGCTGCACCGAGCACGGGCACAAGCGGCCAGTCGTCGCCGCCATCCAACTAACGGCAGTGGGCGGTCCCCTGGACAACGCGTCGGGTGACCGCCCATCGCAAGAGCCTCTCCCGATTCAAGGAGAGACGTGCGCTGGCCTGCTCTTTCCCTGGATCTCGATGAAGCAGTTGACCAGGGTGACAGCCGCGGGGGTCACTCCCTGGATGCGGCTGGCCTGGCCCAGTGTGCGCGGGCGCACGCGGCTCAGCGTCTCCACCATTTCGCGCGAGAGTCCGCTGCACGCCGCGTAGTCGAACCACGGCGGGATGGTGCGCCCTTCGTCGCGCTTCAGCCGCTCCATCGACTTGCGCTGCTGTTGCAGATAGCCCGCGTACTTGATCTCCGTCTCGACGGTCTTCATCTCGTTGCGCACCCAGGCCGGCAGCCGCGCCGCCTGCTTCAGCGAATGGTGAACTCCCGCAGCCCAAGGCGCAAGCTCCGACCTTCCGTCCATTGCGTCCAGCAGCATCGGCCACAGGCCCTCGACTGTCACCTCCGGACGCTTCAATATCTGCGCGCAGGTCTGCGCGCCGAGGCCACTGAGGTCGCCACGCAGGGTTTCGAGCAGCACCGGTGGCAGCGCCCCCACATCCACCTTCGTCGTCTGTAGGAGCCGGTCGAATGCCTCCGCCCGCTGCATCTTCGCCTCGTAGGCCGTCCACGCCGCGTCGGCGACCAGGCCCAGCCGACGGCCGTATGGAGTCAGCCGACGGTCGGCGTTGTCGATGCGCAGGTGCAGGCGGAACTCCGCGCGCGAGGTGAACATCCGGTATGGCTCATCGCTCCCCTTGGAGATCAGGTCGTCGATGAGGATGCCGGTGTAGGCCTCGGTGCGGTCGAGGGTAAACGCACCCTCACCCTTCACCGCCAGCGCCGCGTTGATCCCGGCCATCAGTCCCTGGCAGGCTGCTTCTTCATATCCACTCGTCCCGTTGATCTGCCCGGCCAGATAGAGCCCCGCGTATTGCTTGACCGCGAGCGTCCGGTCCAGCTCCGTCGGGTCGATGGCGTCGTACTCGATGGCGTAGCCGGGCCGCAGCATCTCGGCGTTCTCCAGGCCGGGAATCGAGTGCACCATCGCGGCCTGCACCTCCATGGGCAGGCTGGTGCTCATGCCGTTGATGTAGACCTCGTGCGTGTTCAGCCCCTCCGGCTCCAGGAAGAACTGGTGCTGCGATTTCTCCGGGAAGCGCACGATCTTGTCCTCGATCGACGGGCAGTAGCGCGGCCCGATGCCGGAGATCTGCCCGGTATACATCGGCGAGCGGTGCGCGTTCTCGCGGATCAGCCGCAGCGTCTCCGGCGTCGTCGTCGCAATGTAGCAGCTCACCTGGCGCAGCGCAGGCACCCATGCTGTGCCCTCCGCGGCCCGTTCACTGGCGCGGAAGCTGAAGGGCGTCGGGTCGCTGTCTCCCGGCTGCTCCTCGAACTTCGTCCAGTCGATGGTGCGGCCGTCGAGCCGCGGCGGCGTTCCCGTCTTCAGGCGGCACTCGCGCAGGCCCAGCCGCTTCAGCGCCTCGCCCAGCAGCACGCTGGCCTGCTCGCCGCTGCGCCCGGCGGCGTACTGCTGCTCTCCGCAGTGGATCAAGCCATTGAGAAACGTCCCGGTCGTCACCACGGTTGCCTTGGCATGGACCACGCGCCCGTCGCGCAGGCGCAGGCCGGTCACCCTGCGCTCGACTGCCAAGGAATTGCCATTCCGAGCGGAGCGAAGGGCCGCCGCATTGTCTGCGGCGCGCGCCTCATCGCCAGCTCCCTGCACGACGAGGTCCACCACCTCGGCCTGCTTGATGAAGAGGCCCGGCTGCGCCTCCAGCACCTCGCGCATCCTCACCCGGTAGAGCGCCTTGTCGCACTGCGCGCGCGGCGACCACACCGCCGGGCCGCGGCTCGTATTCAGCAGTCGAAATTGAATTCCGCAGGCGTCGGCCACCTCGCCCATGATGCCTCCCAGTGCGTCCACCTCGCGCACCAGATGCCCCTTGGCGATGCCGCCGATGGCCGGGTTGCAGCTCATCTGCGCGATCAGATCGAGGTTCAGCGTGAACAGCGCAGTTCGCAGCCCCATGCGCGCGGAGGCCATCGCCGCCTCGCACCCCGCGTGCCCGGCGCCGACCACCACCACGTCAAATTGTTCGCTAAACGCCATCCAGCCCATTTTACGTGGGAATGGAGATTGCCCCGTAGATTCGGGCATGGGAAGAAGTGGAATGTCTGTTCAGTAGAGTCCTAACGCCGCGTCGCCCCTGCCTGCCGCACGATCGCCAACATTTCAACCGACTCGCAGGAACTTCATGCCAGGCTCGATGTCTCTAATCGCGGTCGTTTCCGTAGACCGGGATTTGCTGCTGCACGCGGAAGGCGATGCTGGCCGCGCGCGCCGCGAAGTCCGACTGCGGGTATCGCTGCTTCAACTTGTCGGCCAGCCCAAGCGTATTTGCCGCCGCCTGCTCGGAGCGCCGGCGGTCGTCCTGCACCTGGTACATCTCGACCAGCACGCCCTCGCGGTAGGCCGCGTTGTAGAGGGCCTCGGCGGCCTTCGGGCTGTCGGGATAGCGGTCGGCGTACCGCTCGTAGAGGGCGGCCTCCTTCTCCGGGCACTTGGGCAGGCCCTGCCAGTCGCCGCAGAGCTGGTTGTCGATGAGGTCGTATGCGGCCAGCGCGGCGAACTTCGTTCCCGGATAGAGCTTCATCACCTGCTGCATCTCGCCCTCGTAGATCTGCGGCCGCAGGTACGCCTCCTGCTCGCGGGCCGAGGGCAGGGTGCCGATGTCTGCCTTGTCGAGCTGCCAGCGTATGTCCGCCGAGCGATACGCCGCCTCGGGCGCCAGCGGCGAGTTGGGGTAGTAGTCGGCCACGCGCCGGTAGAGCAGATGTGCCTCCTCGGCGGCGTTCTGCGGGGCGTGCGGCTGCGCGGCCTGGTCTTCAAAGTTCGCCGCCGCGCCAAACAATATCTCGTCGCCGTCGGGCGTCGCCGGGGCCACGATCCCCTTGTCCTTGATCCATCCCGACTGCGGCGTCGGCGCGTCCGGCGCGAACTGCGGCGTGTCTGCATCGCTCTGCGCGTCGGGGGTGTCGGTGTTGGCGAAGACGCGCACCCAAGCGCCGCTGCGCTGGATCACCACCACCTCGTGGCCGGGCAGAACCTCGGCGATGTGCTGCGCATCGTCGCCGGGCGAGACGTAGACGATGGCCGGATGCACCGGCGTCGCGCGCGCCGCCCGGTCGTAGCCGGAGAGGTTGTCCGGCGGCTTCTGCTGCGCGCGCGCCGTTGCAGGGCCGCCTACAGCAAGCAGCAGGGCCAAAATCCGGGCCGCTCTTCGCATTCGTCCCAGGGAGGCATCTCGCATCGAATCATTAGACTCCCCCTCGCCGTTCCGTGGAAGCCGTCCCGCGGAAGCAATCGCGGCGCGGCACGCGATATGCAGATGCCTCGCGCTCACGCGTCAAGCTGCCGTTGCAGCTCCGGATCGATGTTGCCGCCGCTCAACACCGCGACCATGGTGCGGCAGCGGGGCAACTGCGTGTGGTGAAAGAGCGCCGCCGCAAGCGCGATTGCGCCGCTCGGCTCGGCGACCAGCCCGGCCGCCGCGGGCATCATCCGCGTCGCCGCTAGTATTTCCTCCTCGGCGACGGCGACGATCCCGTCCACGAAGCGCAGGATGTGCTGGAAGTTCAGCGCGCCGAGCGACTGCGTGCGCAGCCCGTCGCAGCTTGTCCGCGTCGTCATCGCCGCCGGCCACTCCACCAGTTTTTTGCTCTCGTACGACTCCTTGGCATCGGCCGCCAGCTCCGGCTCCGCGCCCCACACCTGGACCGCAGAGCCTTGCGGCGCCGCCAGCTTCACCGCCGTGGCGATGCCGCCGAGCAGCCCTCCTCCCGAGACCGGCGAGAGAACCACCAGGCCGCCCCGCGCGTTCGGCTCGTATGCGTTCGCGCCGAGCTTGGTTGCGTTGCGCTGCTCCCCGCCGCCTGCGCCGCACTGGTCCGCATCGCAGGCCGCGATGATGCCGAGCTGTTCGAGAATCTCCAGCCCGCAGGTGCCCTGCCCGGCGACGATCGCCGGATCGTCGTAGGGCGGAACCATGGTGTACCCGTGTGTGCGGGCCAGTTCCTCTGCCTTCGCCCTGCGTTCGGAGCTGGCCGGCCCGACCAGCACAATCTCCGCGCCCAGCGCGGCTGTGGCCTTGCGCTTGATCGCCGATGCGTTCTCCGGCATCACGACCACGGCCTTTGCGCCCAGCGCGCGCGCCGCATAGGCAACGCCCTGTGCATGGTTCCCGCTGGAGTAGGTAATCACGCCGCGCGCAAGCTCACCGGTCGAGAGCTGCGCGATCCGGTTGTAGGCCCCGCGCAGCTTGAAGCTGCCCACCGGTTGCTCGCTCTCCGCCTTGATGTAGAGGTCGAACGGCAGGTTCGCCTGCCCAGCTCGACGCAGCCGCTCCGGCGAGACGCGATGCAGCCGCGTGCGCACCGCAACTCCGGCGATGCGCCGCTGCGCAGCGAAAATCTCTTGCAGCGTTACCAACTCGCTCATGCCATCCATTGTCTCGCCAACTTCGGGCGCCGTCACTTGGCCTCCGCTGCCTGCAAGATCTGTGCGAAGAAGTGGACGAGCCGCCACTGGTCCATCGGCCCCGGCTGCGCCTCATCCAGATCGACGTGCGAGAGCACCGGGCTGATCAGCGCGGCCTTCAGGGACGAGCGCGGCAGCTCGCTCGCCATCCACTGCGTCTCCGCCGCCGGGATGACGTTGTCGGCCTCGCCGTGCAGCAGGAAGACTGGCGTCGTCAGCGTGCGCAGCCCCCCCTCCGGCGACAGCTCCGAGAACTCGTCGGCGTGGCGCGCAATCGCCTGCGCGATCCTGGAGCGCGTGGCGGGCAGGGAGGTGTCCATCAGGTCGCGGGCCTCGCGCCGCTGCGCGTCGGTGAGCAAGCGCCTCGCCGCGGCCTCGCCGGGCCTGTCCTCGTCGAGGTGCGCCCGCAGCACCGCGCGCACGGGTTGCAGGTCCGCGGCGGGAACAAGGTCCTGAAGGTACTCGTATTCGATGACCAGCGGCCCGTACTCATGCGGTTGCTGCACCTCCACCGTGCCGTTGGGGCGCGCATCGCGGCCGGTCATGTAATACTCTGTCACCCGCGCCATCGAGTCCTGCGAGCCCACTGCGGCGACGAACTGGAAGAAAGGACGATACAGAGGGTCCTCCGCCGCCACCAGCGCCAGGCCCCCGGAGAAGCTCAATCCCATCACGCCCACCGGCCCGTCCGTCTGCGCCGCGAACCAGCGCACCGATTCGCCGATGGTGCGCACCGAGTCCGGGCCCACGCGGTAGTCCTTGATCTCCGGCAGCTCCGGTGTCAGCACGCGGAGGCCGCAACTCGCCATCGCCGCCGCGAAGCCCATCAACCGCGGCTCGTCGATGCCCAGATTGTGTACGCCGTGGAAGACCACCATTGCCGGCGCGTTGGGCCCGTTCTGCGGCAGGTACATCCGCGCGCGCACCCGCCGCTGCCCGTCGGGCGATGCAACCGTGAAGGCAAAGTCCTGGACCGCGACCGGCGCGCCGTCCGTTGCGCGCGCGACCCACGGCGCCGGATCGCCCGCCACCTTGCGCAGCACCGCAAACGCCTGCAGGTGCGCCCTGGCGGAAGGCCATGCCGCAACGCAGAGGAGTGCAATTCCCGCTGCCAGAGCGGCATACAATGTCTTCCGCAACGCGCTGCGAGGCGCGGCCAAGCGCCTCACGTCATGCGCCTGCGCCGCCGCCCCAGGCACCTTGTCCATGGTTAGATCTGCGGCCCCTGTGGCTGGTCCTTGGCGTCGCCCAGGGTGACGGGAACGTCCATGCGCTTGCGCCCACGGAAGATCGTGATCGTGACCGCATCTCCCGCGCGGTGCGCATTCATCTCTGCGGCGAGGTCCTGCCGGTTGGCGATCTCATGCCCGTCGAAGGCGACGATGAGGTCGCCGCCCAGCATCACCGGCGTGTTGCCCATGTAGGCGCGCTCGGCGCCGCCGCGGAGGCCCGCTTTTTCCGCTGCGCCACCGGGCAGGACGCGCATGATGAGCAGGCCGTTATCGACCGGCAGCCCGATCTGCTGGGCGATATCGGGGCCGACATCGAGGGTAAGTACGTCCAGCGTGGGCCGCCGCACGCGCCCGTACTTGGCGTAGTCGTCGATCACCGCCTTGGCCGTGTTGATGGGGATGGCGAAGCCGATCCCAGCGGACTGGTCTGCGCCCTGATCCTGGTTGGGATTGGT
>JAJZDL010000120.1 GCA_021851465.1 Acidobacteriota bacterium | reverse complement strand
GATGGGCAGCTCGAAGCAGGTGCCGAGGCCGAGGACGACGGCCAGAAAGAAGCCGGTGTACTCGTCTATGGTAAGGATTGGAGTGAAGCCCTTGCCGAAGTCGAAGATGAGGACGCGGATGGCGTTCTCGATGACGTAGTGGTAGCCGAACCATGCACCGCCGAGGAAGAGGGCCATGGTAGAAACCATGAACGGAAAGACGTACTTCTTCTCGTTGGCATACATGCCGGGGGAGATGAAGAGCCAGATCTGGTAGAGGATGAAGGGGCTGGCGAGGATGACGCCGGCGACCAGGGCGGTCTTGATGTAGAGATTGACTGTGTCGGTGGGATGCTGGTAGTAGAGGCCGAGGTGGAGATCGTCGAGCGGCTTTTGGATGATGCCGTAGAGCTGCACGCGAAAGATCCAGCCGACGACGAAGCCTCCACCGAGGAACTTCAGCGAGTTGAGGATGCGCTTGCGCAACTCTTCGAGGTGCTCCATGAGGCTCATGCCGGGGAGTTCTGCGCGGTCGGAGAGGGAGGCGCGAGCGCGGTCTATTGCGTCGGTCTCATCCATGGAGGGCCTCGGCGTGAGGCGCGTCTTGTTGCGTGGGCGCGGCGGCGGAGAGGTTGGCTGAAGCGGCGTGGGGCGTGGGCAGGCCGGTGGACGGGGGCAGAATGCTCATCTCGCCGGAGGTGGCGATGGGGGGCGCGGATGGGGATGCAGCGGGCGCGGAATCGAAGGGAGAATCTGCCTGATATTCGTGCGCGGAGTGGGGTGTCGATTCGGGAACGGATTCGAATGCAGAGTCGAGCGAGGAGTTCTGCCGAGAGCTGTAGTGGCCGGCGTCGGTGTCTTCGATCTCGCTGGAGCGATTGTCTTGGGGGTGCGTGGGATCGATGGCGGGTGTCGCGGCCGATGCGACGGCGGGCGTTGTTGCAGGCGCGGCGGCGATCTGCTTCTGTCGCTCGGCCTGTTCGCTGATTCGCAGCTCGTCCTCCATCTGGGTGCGGAACTCGGAGGAGGCACGGCGGAAGTCCGACATCAGCTTGCCGAACTGGCGCGCGAGCACGGGCAGCTTCTTCGGACCGAAGAGCAGGAGTGCGAGCAGAACGATTACAGCGCTGTCTTCAAAGCCCGGCATAGGTGGACTAATGATACGGCCTGGGCGGGGCGGGAAACAAGATTGCGCGGTGTTGCGACTGCGAGGAGGTGTGCGACATGGTGCGGCGAAGATCGATGCAACGTAGAAGGGGCCAGCATCGTCTAATATAGAAAGAGTGCGGCCCGCTGGCCGTGCCGGTACGAGATGGGCGGCAACACCCCCGCGGATTGGGTGACGGCGTTGAATTTGATGTCGTCACATGTGAGTTCGCTGCACGCCCTGGCAGAAATTGCTTTCAACATCCCCGTTTCGCGGTGCGAATGTTTCTCTGCGTTGTGCAGATGCGGACGCGCTGGCGAGACTGAAGGCGGACTATTGTGAACGGACTATTGCTGGATGAGCCCCCGGTGCAGGCTGTGGGTGAGGAGTGTTCGCTGGACCATTACCTGGTGCAGCCGGATGAGACGATGGACGCGCGCATTCGCGCGGCCAAACGGAAGTTGGGCACGGATGCGGTGGTGCTGGGACACCACTACCAGCGCGATGAGGTGATCCGCTTTGCGGACTTCACCGGCGACAGCTACAAGCTGTCGAAGGCGGCCGCGGAGTCGGATGCGCGAACGATCGTCTTCTGCGGCGTGTACTTCATGGCGGAGACGGCGGACATTCTGGCGCGGCCCTGGCAGCAGGTAGTGTTGCCGGACCTGAACGCGGGCTGCTCGATGGCCGACATGGCGGAGATCGGGCAGGTGGAGGAGTGCTGGGAGCTGCTGGAACGGTTGAAGGAGACGGCGGGTGCCGGCATCCTGCCGCTGACGTATATGAACTCCGCAGCGGAGATCAAGGCGTTCTGCGGTGAACGGGGCGGGCTGGTGTGTACCTCGTCGAACGCGCGAGCGGCCTTCGAGTGGGCGTTTGCGCGGGCGGGAAAGATTTTATTTCTGCCGGACCAGCATTTGGGGCGGAATACGGCGTTTGCGATGGGGATTCCATTGAGCGAGATGGTGGTGTGGGACCCCTACCAGATCAATGGAGGCGTGACGCCGGAGCGGCTGCGCGCGGCGAAGATAATTTTGTGGAAGGGACACTGCAGCGTGCATCAGCGCTTCTTGCCTGAGCATGTGGACCGGGTGCGTCGCGAGGAGCCGGGGATGCAGGTGGTGGTGCATCCAGAGTGCCGCTGGGAGGTCTGCCAGAAGGCGGACGCAATGGGTTCAACAGAGCGAATCATCGAGACGATCGAGCGGGCGCCGGAGGGGTCGAGCTTTGCGGTGGGCACGGAGATCCATCTTGTGAACCGGCTGGCGAAGCGGTTTGCGCCGCTGGGCAAGCGGGTGATTACGCTGGACGAGTCGGGGTGTCTGTGCACGACGATGTACCGCATCTCGCCGCAGCACCTGGCGTGGGCGCTGGAGAACCTGGTGGAGGGCCGCGTGGTGAACCGCATCCAAGTGGATGAGCGCGTAAAATACTGGGCACGGGTGGCGCTGGAACGCATGTTGGAGATTTGACGTTGAGCAAAGTATTCACAGTGAGCGAGGCCCAGACACTGCTGCCGGTGGTGGAGGCCCTGTTGCGCAGAGCGCAGGCGGCGGGAACGCGCGCCAGCGAACTGGAGCAGGAGATGCAGGATCTGAGCCAGCGGATCTTCATGCTGGGTGGAATGCATGTGAACGTGGCGCAGGCGGCGCGGCGGCGCGCGGAGCGCGAAAAGGCGTTGCAGGAGGCCCGGGACACGCTGGCCGAGATGGAGGAGATCGGCGTTCTGGTAAAGGACCTGGAGAAGGGGCTGCTGGACTTTCCGTCGCTGATGGATGGCAGGGAAGTACTGCTGTGCTGGAAGCTGGGCGAGACGAAGATCGGATACTGGCACACACCGGAGGAGGGGTTTGCCGGGCGGAAGCCGCTGGACGCGCGCGCGGACAAGGCGCAGAAGGAACGGCTGAACTAGGCTGGCCCCCTACATTCTCGACATGGTTCATTCGTTGCCGGGACGAAATGCGGAGGTTCTTCCCCTTCACTGCGTTCAGGGGCGGGATGACAATCCATTCCGCGCAGAATGACAATCCATTCGTGGTTTTGAGCGATGGGCAGTGAATGGGATGCGGAAGACATTGGGTAGTGAATGCAGCAGGAAGACAGAGGTGATCCATGGCAGACGAAACGATGTGTCCGTTCTCAAGCAATGCACGGAAGGCAAAATCCGAGGTTCGTGCGAACGCAGACTGGTGGCCCAATCAACTGAGCGTGAAGCCACTGGGCCAGCACTCACCATTGTCCAATCCGATGGGCGAGTCGTTCAACTACGCGGAGGAGTTCAAGAGCCTCGACCTGGATTCGGTGATTAAGGATCTGCGGGCCTTAATGACGGACTCGCAGGAGTGGTGGCCGGCCGACTACGGGCATTACGGGCCGCTGTTTATCCGCATGGCGTGGCACAGCGCGGGCACCTATCGTATCGCCGATGGACGCGGCGGCGCGGGCAGCGGTGCGCAGCGGTTTGCTCCGCTCAATAGCTGGCCGGACAACGTGAACCTGGACAAGGCGCGTCGGCTGATCTGGCCGATCAAGCAAAAGTACGGCCGCAAGATCTCCTGGGCCGACTTGATTGTTCTCGCCGGGAACGTGGCGCTGGAGTCGATGGGACTCAAGACCTTCGGCTTCGGCGGCGGGCGCGAGGACATCTGGGAACCGGATGAGAGCATCTACTGGGGGCGCGAGGGAAAGTGGCTGGGAGATGAGCGCTACAGCGGCGACCGCGAGCTGGAAGCCCCGCTTGGCGCAGTTCAGATGGGCCTGATCTATGTGAACCCAGAGGGGCCCAATGGCAAGCCGGACCCGATCGCCGCGATCAAGGACGTGCGGGAGACGTTCCTGCGCATGGCGATGAATGACGAGGAGACGGTTGCCCTTATCGCTGGCGGACATACCTTCGGTAAGACGCATGGCGCTGCCGATCCGAAGAAGTATGTCGGCCCCGAACCGGAGGGCGCGGAGATCGAAGAACAGGGCCTGGGTTGGAAGAACAGCTTTGGCAGCGGCAAGGGCGGAGATACGATCGGCAGCGGGTTGGAGGGGGCATGGACCGAGAACCCCGTGAAGTGGGACAACAACTTTCTGGAGAACTTGTTCGGCCATGAATGGGAGATCACCAAGAGCCCCGCAGGCTGCTACCAATGGATTCCCAAGGATGGGGCCGCGGCGGATGCCGTGCCGGATGCTCACGATGCGTCGAAACGACACCCTCCCGTGATGCTTACGACGGACCTCGCTCTCCGAATGGACCCGAGCTTTGCAGCGATTGCGCGGCGTTTCCTCGACCATCCGCAGGAGTTCGCAGACGCCTTTGCCAAGGCATGGTTCAAGCTGACGCACCGCGATATGGGGCCTCGCTCGCGGTATCTTGGCCCGCTCGTGCCGGCGGAGCCGCTTCTGTGGCAGGATCCCGTTCCCGCTGTGGACCATGAACTGATTGGGGAGCAGGATATAGCTTCGCTGAAGGCGAAGATCCTCGCAGCAGGGTTGAGCATCCCCCAGTTGGTTGCGACGGCCTGGGCGTCGGCGGCGACGTTCCGCGGCAGCGACAAGCGCGGCGGGGCCAACGGAGCGCGCATACGCCTGGCGCCGCAGAAGGACTGGGAGGTGAACCAGCCAGCCGAGCTGGCGAAGGTTCTTAAGACACTGGAGTCGATCCAAAAGGATTTCAACTCTTCTCAGGCCAGCGGCAAACCCGGCGGGAAGAAGGTCTCGCTTGCCGACCTGATTGTTCTGGGCGGCTGCGCGGCCGTTGAAGCTGCCGCAAAGAAGGCTGGCCACGACGTGAAGGTCCCCTTCTCGCCCGGCCGCACGGATGCGTCGCAGGAGCAGACCGATGTGGCCTCCTTCGCCGTGCTGGAGCCGACCGCAGACGGGTTCCGCAACTACGTGCGCAAGGGAGATGAAGGGGCGGTGGCTGAGATGCTGGTGGATCGGGCGAGCTTGCTGACGCTGACCGCCCCCGAGATGACGGCCTTGATCGGCGGCCTGCGCGCGCTGAATGCAAACTTCGGGCACTCCGAACTTGGCGTTTTTACGAAGCGGCCAGGGACGTTGACCAACGATTTCTTCGTGAACCTGCTCGACATGAAGACGAAGTGGCAGAGGTCTACGGCGGCGGAGGGCGTGTTGGAGGGGCGCGATCGGGCGACCGGCGCGCTCAAGTGGACGGGAACCGCAGTCGATCTGGTCTTCGGTTCCAACTCCCAGCTTCGCGCCCTCGCGGAGGTCTACGCGTGCGGCGATGCGCAGCAGAAGTTTGTGCAGGACTTTGTGGCCGCGTGGAACAAGGTGATGGACCTCGATCGCTTCGACCTTGCGTGATCTCATCGGGAAGGAGAGAGACGGTCCAGCGATGGGCCGTCTTTTTTGCGCATTCAGACAACACCTGCGGGTGATGTTTGGTTGGGAGTAGAGTCGAATGTAGAGAACCTAAAAAAAGGAATGGAACGACGATGAGTTTGCTTCGGCGAGTGGTTTTGGCGTTGGCGGCAGTGGCGCTGTGTGGGGCGACGGGATGCGCCGGGTTCTGGGTCTATCCGGGGACCTCGACCGGCAGTGGTGGCAGTACGACGGGATCGACCGACAACGTGTATGTTGCCAATGCGGACCTGAATACAAGTGTGCCGACGCTGAGTGGCTTCGCCGTGGCCACGGGAACCCTGACGGCGGTGACGAACTCGCCGTATGCACTGCCGTTCACGCCCTCGGCGGTAACGGTGAACCCGGCGGACACGCTCCTTTTTGTGGGGAGCTCGGTCAACAATTCGATCTATGCGTATGCAATCAATTCTGACGGGTCCCTGACGGAACTGAACAACAACAGCCCGGTTGCCGCAGTGATCGAGGCCGTGACCTCAATGGTTGTATCGCCGGACGGACAGTGGTTGCTGGCGCTGGATGCAACCACGACCGCGGTGACGATCGATGAGTACCAGATCAACCTCAGTTCGGGAGCGCTGGTGCTGAACCAGATGACGGGCGCCAGCGTTCCCAATACCACCAACACCGCCATCATTCCGACGGGAATTGCGATTGCCACGGCCCCCAGCGGGGAGTATGTGTTTACGTCGCTGGGTACGGCGGGCGACATGATCTTTCCATTCCAGACAGCGACCGGCGTCTTTCCCGCCAACCCTTTGCAGTTGACGCTGGGCAGTTCGAACGACGCCGACAATGCGCTGGCGGTGAATGCGGCGGGGACGTATCTCTTCATTGCGCGGAGCGGACCAGGCGGCGGTACGGCAGTGTACTCGATCGGGGTGGATGGGGCGCTGGCGGAAGTGACTGGATCGCCGTTTGCGGCGGGAACGCAGCCGTACTCGGTGGTGGTGAACAGCGCGGGCACGGACGTGTATGTGGCGAACCGGGGCGACGGCACCATCTCGGGATACAGCATCGCCAGCAGCGGCGCGCTGACGCCGCTGAGCGGTTCGCCGTACCAGAGCGGGAACTCGGTGACGGCGCTGGCGGTGGACAACAGCGGAGACTACCTGCTGGCGGCGTCCAATGGCGGATCGCCCGACCTGACGATGTACAGCTTCGATACGACGACCGTGGGAAAGCTGGACTTTGCCACATCGATCGCGACGGGAACCGACCCGACGAACCCGGTTGCGATCGCCGCAACGCATTGAGAAGGGTGTGCGGATGGCAGCGGGTTGGCAGGGGATCTTCAGGGCCAACGAGAGGCCTTCACAGATTGCGTGGAGCGTTGCGCTACGAAGGCAACGCGACGGTTTGTTGCTGCGCCCAGAGTGACAATTTGTGAATCTTCGGAGCGGATGAGAGTTTTTGGACGGGTTCCGGTTTGCAATGGGGCAAGCAAACTGCCCGCATCCTGAAGACTGGATGCGGGCAGTTTAGTTTTGGTTGCGTTGGGCGGACTGTGGCGTTGGGCCGTTCGTCCGGCAATGGTTTAGACGACGTTGATGCTGCCCGACACCCCGATGGGGAAGAAGCCGCCCGAGTAGGTGGTTGGAGTCGAGCTGGCATACAGGATGGCGAGTACCTGCGAGAAGGTGCGGGCGTGGGCCAGACCGGCGGGCGAAGCTGGAGTAGTGTTGCCCGATCCGGCGGTGGCAAAGAAGCCCTTAGGCACGGGGTTTGTTCCGATGGGCTCTGGACCTGTTGTGGCAACGCCTGCACCGATGTCGGCTGGTGCGACAGCATTCGGATCCGCCTGGAGAAAGCCGATGCTGGTGATGGTGTAGACCCCGGTGTGCAGTAGTGGGGTGGAGATAGTGAGAGCAGTTATCCCGATCGATATGTGACCACCGCCGCTGCTTCCCGTGCCTGCTGAAATTGCGTATGAGCCGTCGAGTTTGCCCGGTCCCGAGCTGGGGGTGATGATCGCCGTAATGTACGAGCCACCGGTACCGATGGTTCTGCCATTCGTGCCGCCATCCACGACGGGCATTCCTGGCTGCAACCCGGTGGTATCGGCGCCAGTGACGATGTAGCTGTGGTGGGCACCGATGTTGCTAGCTGTTAAATAGGAGGTTGGAATAGGGCCTGGGATGGCAGTGATGGTCGCGAACCCAGCAAAGCCAAGTTGTCCGTAGTCCGTTGAGGGAACAGCGGGGTTGTTCGGGTTCGGCGGGAGTATGCTCAAAGAGGCCGATATGGTGTAGCCAACCTGTGGGGGATCTGCGAGGTTGAGTAGTGCATAGAGAGTAGTGCTCCCCGCAACGCCTCCCGCAATATAGGTGACGTTCTGCGTACCAGAATAGTTATACGGCGCTTGAGTCTGGATGCAGGCCAGGCGCACCGATCCAGCGTGGATGCCATCGGCGGCGAGGATCTGCGAGGCGAGGGCGAGGCCGGCCCCGGTGAGATAGGGGAGGGCATTTGCAAAGGCCGTGACGCTGAGGTCTTCCAGATACTGGGCGAGGCTAATGGCCTGTGTTTCAGAGAGTGTCTCGGTGGCAGGGGGCGCTGAGAACTTTTGAGCGCTGATCGAGTTGCTGGGGGCAGAGTTCCCCGCCATGTTGATAGTGGTCCTGGGCAGGGCCGCAGTTCCGAGGACTGCCTGCAGATCAACCACATGGTTCAACTCATCGTAGTACAGCTCGTTGAACATGTCGGTGAGCTGGGAGGCGTTTGGGCCGCTGAATGTGACTTTGCCAGGCCGGCTGTATATCTGGCCTGTGCCTAGGGTCGGTTGGGGGGTGGCGTAGGTAGCCGGAAGATCCGCTCCCGTGGCGATGTAGGAGTAGAGCGTCGCCGTGAGGAACTTGATGTTGAGCAGGTAATTGAGCACGTCATTCTGGTTGAACCCGTTCTGCAACTGTTGCTGGGCGCGCGCGACAGGGGTGGAGACCAGGCCCGTGCCGACAGCGACGCCCGCAGCCCCGAGGGCAGTCATGAAGTGCCTTCGATTCAGTTCGACGCCGGAGACGATTTTCTTGAGCTTCCCGGCCGTTGACGCGGGATCGAGGACTTCGAGTTTATTGCTGGCCATTTTCTTGGCCTCCTTGTCAATAGACTTGCGAGATGTGCGATCAGATTGGGTCATGGTTGGATGGAGCCGCCGGAGTCGAAATGGGGGAGTCTTTATCGCGATCTAGACGGTGTTGATGGAACCGTTCACGCCGCTGGGGAAGAAACCGCCGGAGGACGTGCCGGAGGCGGCCACCGTTGTGACGCTGCCGTAGAGGAGAGCGAGCACCTGCGATGTGGTCCGCGAGAACGCAACGCCCGCTGTGGTCTGAAGGTTAGCGGCTCCGTAGGTGGGGAAGAACCCTCCACTGGCGGTTGGGCCTGCTGCTTCGGCGGTTGGGTTGCCCAGGTCGACCGGCGGCACACCCAAGCCATCCGCGGGGGCGATGTAGGCGGATATGGTGGGGTTCTGGATGCTGGTCAGACGCAACCCCCCCGAGTGG
>JAJZDL010000119.1 GCA_021851465.1 Acidobacteriota bacterium | reverse complement strand
GTAATCAGGTTCGTCTTCATCCCTTCACCCTTTCCGTTCGCCCTTTAGAAATTTCATGCTGCGGCGCCTGCATGCCCGGTGCCCACGTCCACCCCTCCACCTTATACTCCAGGTCCAATGGCGTCCCCAGCGTGGCAAACTCTCCGCGTCGCGCGGTCATCGCCATGCAGCTCACCAGCGCGTCGAAGGCGTCCTCGCTTGCTCTCGCCTTTACCATCACGCTACGCGGCAGGGCCGCGTACGCCGCGTTATCAGAACGCTTCGTTCGCAAATACTCCGCCCGCGCCGCCGCATTCGACTTGCGCACCGGCCCCGTATTCAGCCGTGTATACATCTCCACCACCATCGGCCTTGCCTCGTGCAACGCCGACCGGTCGAAGGGCCACACCCGGAAGCCCGCCCCCCTCAACCGCTGCAACACCGGCATTCCGCGCAGCGACGCCGTCCCCACGCTGCCCGCGCCCCCGATCTGAAAGACGCTCTTCGGCGCAATCCCGCGCACCCGCTCCGCGCGCTCCGCCTCCGGAATCCGTGCCGCCAGCTTGCAGTCGATGTCGGTCGCGCGCAGCATCCGGTGCAGCCCGTCTCCGCAAAACTCCGCAGGCTTCGGATGTTTTCCCCAGAACCTCCGGTCCGCGCATCCCGCCGCCAGCCAGTGTTCGCCCAGACCGCCAGCCACCGCCTCCCAGAACTCAATCGCACTCCCCGCTCCGCACTCCCGCACAAACCAAGCCGGAAAGCTGAAGCAGAAGTCCAGCCCAACCACCATCCGGGGCGTCTCCCTTGACCTCGCAATCAGCCAATCCGCCAGCTCATCCCGCGTCCGCCCGCTCTCCAGCCGAACCTTTCCGCCATCGACCTTGCCTGTCGATGTTGCAGTCCAAAGCCCGGCCCATATCTTCCGCCGCTGCCCCGCCGCGCCACGGTCGCCAGACCAGTCCACGGCAACTACACGTTCGACCGCCGCGCTACTCCGCATCGCCGACGACATCCGCCTCTTCCACCTCGACGCCCCACTCGCGGAGCACCTTGAAGACCGTCCCCGCCGAAAAGCCCGCGCGCAGCAGCCTCCCCATCACCCTCGCCGCATCCTTCTTCCGGTTCTCTCCCGCGGGCTGTTTCATTCGCTTGCGCGCGATGTACTCGCGCGCAAGCGCCGTCTCGTCCACACCTTCGTACACAGTGCCCACCGCTGCGCCCACCGTCTCCGCAGCCACACCCTTGGCGGCCAGGTCCTGCTGCACCCTGCGCCGCCCGAACTTCTCTCCCTCCTTGCGCAGTCGCGTGTAGTCCGCTGCAAAGCGCGCATCGCTCAGGTAGTTCAACTCCTTCAACCGCGCCACAACCGCATCCATCGCGCGCGAGCCGTCGTCGCCCGCCACGGCGCGCCGCTGCATCAGGCGCCGCAGCTCGCGCTCCGTGCGCATCTGCGAAGCCAGCATCCGCACGGCATACTCCATCAGTTTGGCCTCATCCAACGGTTCCCGCGCCTTCGCCCGCTTGAACGCCATCACTCAACCCCTCACGTTCGTCGTACGACTGCTCGCTCCAATCGCACGCGTCCTGCCAGCGCGGCCGGAATCGCCGAATTTGTCTTTGCCGGCGCCTGTTCGACTTCGCCTTCTCATGCTGCCCGCTCCTGGGCAAGCGGTCGCACCAGTCTACATCCGACCGTGCGCCCTTCCATTGGTCTGCAAGCAAGTATCGTCATCCTGGCCGTAGGCGTGCTTTGCCGCCGGAGTCGAGGCACCTGCATCCTTTCCCATGACCAGGATGCTCCTCCAGTTACAAGGGAACGCGTTCTCGCTGAGCCGCCCCCGGCACATAAGGGGGCTTACTCAGAGATAGCCTAAGGGTAAAATTGAACTGTTGCGAATTCGACAGATAGATGGGAGCCTCTGTGGCAGATACGATCTTCGATGTGGTGGTGGTGGGCGGCGGCCCGGCCGGGTATACGTGCGCGATCCGTGCCTCGCAATATGGCCTGAAGGCAGCACTGATCGACGCAAACGATCGCCTCGGCGGGACGTGCCTGTTGTGGGGCTGCATTCCCACAAAGGCGCTGCTCTTCACCGCGGAGGTGTGGGACCACCTGAAACACGCCTCCACATACGGCATCGACGTGGCTGAGCCCAAGCTCAACTGGAAGAACGTCCTCGCGCGCAAGGACGACGTTATTTCGCGGCATACCAAGGGCCTGGACTTCCTGATGAAGAAGAACAAGGTCGCCGTCTTCAAGGGCTTCGGCAAGCTGACCGGCCCTGCGAAGGGCGGCGTCCACGAGGTGGAGGTGAAGCTGGCCGATGGCACGACGCAGGCGGTGAAGGCGAAGAAGATCGTTCTGGCCACAGGCTCCGATGCGCGCATGTTGCCTGGCTACAAGGCGGACGAGACGATCCTGACCAACTACGAGATCCTCAAGATCGCGGAGATGCCGAAGTCGCTGGTGGTGATCGGGTCGGGTGCAGTGGGCGTCGAGTTCGCGTCCATTTTCAAGAGCTTCGGTGCTGAGGTGACCATCCTCGAGATGCTGCCACGCGTCGTTCCCGTGGAGGACGAAGAGATCAGCAAGGAGTTGCTGCGCCTGTACAAGAAACGCGGCATCGACGTGAACCTCTCGATCAAGGACACGAAGATCGAGAAGAACAAGGACGGCGCGCTGGTCCGATGGACGGACGCGAACGGCAAGCCACAGCAGAGGCAGGCGGAGAAGGTGCTGGTCGCCGTAGGCCGCTCGCCGCGCACCGCCGACATCGGCCTCGACAAGACCAACATCAAGCCCGACCGCGGCTTCATCATGACCGACGAGTGGATGGAGACGACTGAGCTGGGCATCTACGCCATCGGCGACATTGTTGGCGGAATGCCGCAGTTGGCGCACGTTGGCTCCATGGCCGGGCTGGTGGTTGCTGCGCGGATTGCCGGAAAATACGCGAAGGCCATCAACCGCCAGCGCATCCCCGGCTGCACCTACACCGATCCGCAGATCGCCAGCGTTGGCCTTACCGAAACGCAGGCGAAAGAGAAGGGCTTCGAGGTCAAGGTCGGCAAGTTCCCCTTCGTCGGCAACTCCAAGGCCACAATCCTGGACGCGCACGACGGCTTCGTGAAGGTGGTCTCCGACGCGAAGTACGGCGAGATCCTCGGGGTCCACATTATTGGCCCATACGCCACGGAGATCATCGCCGAGTGCGTGACCGCGCTGGAGTTGGAGGCCACGGTCGAGGAGATGATGTTCACCATCCATGCCCACCCCACCGTCGCCGAGGCGCTGCTGGACGGCTTCAGCAGCGTGCAGGGCATGGCTGTGAACGTATAAACGCCGCGCAACTATCCGCAGCTCTCGACGAAGATGGGGAGTGCCGCGGCGGGGTGCAACTGCTGTGCAGAGATGTTGTCGCGGTTGGCGAAGAAGCGCTCAACTTCGGCGAGGACGGCGGTGCCGGATTTGGCCTCGAAGATGGCGCGGCGGAGGGTGGCTCCGTTGGGGATGCCGTGGGTGAACCAGGCGGCGAACTGCTTCATCTTGCCGACGGCGTCGCGCTGGCGCTGGTCGCGCGCGATCTGGCCGGAGGCGATGATCGCCGCGGCGCGCGCGGCCGCGGCGGCCTCTTCGAGGGCGATCTCATCGACCAGCATCTGGAAGTAGGTGCGGATCATGCGGTAGCGGTCCCGATCGGTGGGGTGATCGTAGGTGCCGATTCCAGTCGCCTCCTTGGACGCGGTGTACTGGGCGATCTGGCGGAAGATCCAGGGATTGGCGGGGGCTGCGCGGCCGATCATGACGGCGTCGCAGTGGGTTGCATCGACCATGGCGGCAGCGTCCTCGGGGGTGCGGATGTCGCCGTTGCCGATGACGGGGATGCGCACGGCGTCCTTTACGGCGGCGATGTACTGCCAGCGGGCCTGGCCAGTGTATCCGTCCTCGCGGGTGCGGGCGTGGAGGGCGACGGCGTTGAGGCCGCAGTCCTCGGCGAGACGGGCGAGTTCCACGCAGACGATGTGAGCGTCGCTCCATCCCATGCGGAACTTGACGGTGAAGGGGATGGTCACCGCGGCGCGCACGGCTTTGAAGATGGTCTCGATCAGCGGGAGGTCGCGCAGCAGGCCGCTTCCGCCGTTGCAGGCGACGACGCGCTTGGCCGGGCAGCCGAGGTTGAGATCGACCAGGTCGAAGCCTGCGTCTTGGACGATGCGGGCGGATTCGGCGAGGGTTTCGGGGTTGGAGCCGAAGAGCTGCGCGGAGATGGGGTGCTCGTCGTCGTAGTAGGTGAGGTAGCGCTTGCGCTTGGACTCGCGAGTGCGGGAGAGGCCATCGGCGGAGGTGAACTCAGTCATGATGAGGCCGCAGCCGGACTGCCGGTTGGTGGTGTGGGCGTTGACGTCGGTGGAGCTTCGATCCCACATCTCAGAAGCGAGATGTGGGGCACCCGCAAAATGCGGGGATTCTTCGCTCCGCTCAGAATGACAATCGGTTGGGGTGAGCGACGAAGTGAAGTGGCTGGCATTTTTGATGAAGCGGCGGAAGACGGTGTCGGTGACGCCGGCCATGGGAGCAAGGACTGTTGCGGGCGCGATGCGCACGTTGCCGATGGTGAAGCTGGCCGGGACGCGGGTGTGCTCGGGCATCGCGTGCTCGGCGGGCGAGTCCCATTTCTTCTGCTCGAGGGTGTAACGCTTCTTCATCAAGCTACGCGCGAACCTGCCAATCCGGTTCGTGCTGATGGATATAGTCGTCGGCGATTTTTGCGATCTTGGCGCGGAAACGCTCTGGCTTAAATAAGACCTTTACTTCTGCATCTCCATCTGCGCAAAATTCAATCGACAAAAAGCCGATCCTTCCAATCCCATCTGGAGCGTAGCATCCTTCAAGACTTGGATGAGGCACATACAACATGGGATCTCCCGCTCGACCGCTAACGTCTACCACTGCGATGTACTTATACTGTGCTGGAATCTCTTGAGCTATATCAAAAACAGGTTCTATTTGATCGGTAAGCACCCACTCTTCCTCTCGCGAAAGAGTAACTATATTAGATTGAGAATCGCGATTTAGAGTTATGGGGGAGATCAGCACGGCATGAACATCCCCGACGCCGTCGCGGTCAATGGCGAGTACGTCGACTGGATGGCCGTCCCAGACGGCATCGATATAGATTTTGGGGACAGAGATTCTCCGCTCAAAAAAGGCGAGGATTGCGTTCTTCGCGCGCCCGAGCTGCCGTTGCTCATTGGTCGTCATGTGTCCATCCTTCCAGGTTCAGATGCTTCCCAACTTGGTTTACCCAGACTTCGAATCGCTCCGCCGCAGTGATCAAGCTTTGCGCTCGGTTAGGCTGAGCGGATGATCGGAGTATGCGACTCGCGTCTTCTTCGAGAGCAAGAGTTTGAAATGGCGCAAACCTTGCCGCTCTTCATAGCGTTTCGAATTCAGCAAGCCTTGCAGTGTATCTACGGCATTCCTGTGATCGTCAGAAGAATGCTTTTCATCCCCTAATCCAGCTCGCAGTGCATCCGAGTAGGAGATTGCAGAATGAATTGCGAGCAGCGCTGAGGAGCTGACATGATCCTCAGCGTCGCTCATCAACTTCATCCCACGAGAGAAGTCCGTGGCCCGCTCGATGTAGAGCTGCACTTGCACGGCTTGCATAAGAGCATTGTTCCACACTGCCGAGTTTCAGGCTAAGCAAAAAGGCCTCCGCGCTGGCGGAGGCCCTTCGCGTGAAAACGGTTGCGACTATTTGGTTGCGGCGGCCTTGGCTGCGGCGCTGGCTTTGCCGGCGTCGGCGGTGGCCACCTTGCGGCGGAAGCGCTCGACGCGGCCTGCGGTATCGACCAGCTTCTGTTTGCCGGTGAAGAACGGGTGGCAGGCGGAGCAGATCTCGACGACGATGTCGCCCTTGTGCGTGGAGCGTGTCTCGAAGGAGTTGCCGCAGGCGCACTTCAGGTGAATGGTCTCGTACTTCGGGTGGATTCCCTCTTTTGGCATGGTTCTCTCTCTCTTGGCTCGGGTGTTGCCTGTCGGCTCGCGGTTCGCTTGCAACGGGGGCGGTCACGTCACATCGATCGGCCTGTCGCGCCGCCCACAGAGTCCGGTCTTGCTTGAAGACTGGGGACACGATGGCAGGTTGTCCAGCTATCTTGAGTTTACCATGGCCCGCTGCATCACTTGCCCATGCTTGCCGGAACTGATTGCCAACTAACTTTCTTCCTCTTTTAGCCTTGGATTCCCACATGCTGCAATTCGATTCACGGTCGCAGCAATGGGCCTGCTGCTGCGATACTTATGGACGGGAGTTGCTGGAGATGGCTGAGGTCTGCATTGTCTGTGGAGGTTCGGGGCTACGCATTGTGCAGGAGGAGGGGCGGCAGGCGGCGCGGCCGTGCGAGTGCCGCATCGAACGGCGCACAGCGCGGCTGATCGAGGGCGCGCACATCCCCAAGCGATACGAACACTGCACGCTGGACAACTATGAGAGTGGGTTCAATGGCGCGGACTGCACCTTGGCCGGGGCGCACTTCCGCTCGCGAAGGTTCGTTGAAGAGTATCCCGTGCAGCCATCCGGCACGGGACTGCTCTTTTCCGGATCGATCGGCGTGGGCAAGACCCATCTTGCCGTCGGGCTGTTGAAGCAACTGATTCATGAGCGCGGCGTACAAGGCCTCTTCTGCGACTACCGCGAACTCCTGAAGGAGGTGCAAAACAGTTACAACCAGAAGGTCGCGGCGACCGAGCTGGAGGTGTTGCGCCCGGTCTTCGGCGCCGAGATCCTGGTGCTGGACGAGCTGGGCGCGGCCAAGCCCAGCGAATGGGTCTGGGACACTGTCGCGCACATCTTGAATTCGCGGTACAACGACCGGCGGACCACGATAATCACATCCAACTACGCGAATATCGGGCCGCTCGGCACAGAGGCCGTGTCGGCGAATGAGTCGCAACCCAATACCGCTGCGGGGAAGGCCGCCAAAGTTGCCATGCGCCAGGAGACGCTGGGCGACCGCATCGGCGAGCGCATGCGGTCGCGGCTCCAGGAGATGTGCGTTCCGGTCGAGATGTACGGGGAAGACTTCCGCCAGAAGGTGAAGCGCGCCAGCTTTGCGTAGACGCGCGGCAGGCGGGCAATCTAGCAAAGAGTGGGAGGCCGCGAAACTCCGCCGGCCAGTTGATGTGATCGATGCCGACTCGGCGATCTCGCGATGAGGCAGGCGTCCCATATCTCTCCTCTGAGGCGCGCGGTTTGGCGAGTGCAGCCGGGGTTGCTATACTCTAGCTGGATGCTTGAACCCGCCGGAGTTGGCCGCGCGGATTTTTCTCGCTCTCGCCCGGGTGCTCTTGGCTTTCCCGATTCAGGCGCTCTGCATCGCCAAGGCCAGATAGCTCAGTGGTAGAGCGCGGCCCTGAAAAGGCCGGCGTCGGCGGTTCAATCCCGTCTCTGGCCACCACTTTCCAATGAACTTAGCGGGAACCACAGAGTTAGTGTTTTAGGTCAACGTACCAATAGCGTACATCTCAAGCCAGGTGCGCTATTTGTTCTTTGTGCTCTTTCTTCTCTTCCATCAGCTTCCAAACCTCACGCGCTGTATTGCCGGTTTTGGCGATGTGCTGCCGCCCCAGTTTGGCATAGCGTTCAGTCATCTTGATGTTGGAGTGTCCAAGAATCTTGGCCAGTTCGTACAGATCTCCGCCGCACATCATGTACCAGGACGCAAACGTATGGCGGAGATCATGGAAGCGGAAATCCCGAATCTTCGCCCTCGTCAGCAAATTTTCAAAACTTCCTTCCACTCGCTGTCGCCCGCTCTTCGCACCAGGCTCCGGCGGCAAGATTCGATCCTCGCCGATCACCGCTGGATACCTCCGGATTTCGATTGCCAGTTCTGGGGGCATCGGGACATAACGCATCTTGCCCTTCTTCAGCTTTGACCGGACTGCAAGCAGTCCTTCGCTGTACATCGCGTCTGACCAGCGAAGACCGAAAATCTCCGACGACCGCATTCCGGTTCCGATGGCGATAAGCACCAGCAATCTCAGACGAAGGTTTGTCTTGTTGAGGTCGCTTGTGCCCTTCCGGTACATCCGTTCGTCGAGCGCTACCTTCAGCGCACGAAGTTCAGCTTCCGAAAGATAACGGTCTCTGGCATCATCAGGACGGTTCACCTCCACTTGGTCCGCAGGATTCCGTTCGAGGCCGGTTTCCTTGGACCAGATCGTGGATGCCTTCTCCATCATGTGGTGCATGACGTTGAAGTGCCGCACAGCCGTACCGGGTGACAGATCACGAACTCCAGTCAGGTTTTCGTACCACCTCTGCACAGCCATTCCATTCACCTCCCGAACGAACAAACGACCGAGTTCGGATCGAATGCCTTCAATGATGCTTTTCTCGCGCTCAGCAGAGAGCTTCTTGCTGCCGTAGTGCGTCCAGTAGCGGTCGATCAATTCCGACATACGGTAATTGATCTCCTGCTTCACATCGAGATGTCGCCTTTCATCTCGAAGAGACTTTTTCTTTCGTTCGATCTTCTTGGCCAGTTCGGCCGGACCGAAGACCTGCAGGCTCTTGTTTCGACCTCCTTCCCTCCAGCGAATCTCATACAAGCCATCAGACAACTTCTTAATAGACATCTTTGCTTCTCCCTTCAATCAATGGTTTCGATTGTGTGTTGCTCGATATAGCGATCTAGCGCCTTCACATCGAACCGCAACGCACGACCGACCTTGACGCAGGGGACTTCCCGCATCCGGGACTTTTTGTAGACGGTGTCCACTTCAAGCCGCAGATATTGGGCAGCCTCCCTGACATTCAGGAGCCGCCTTCCAATAGCTCCATTTGACACCATTTCGACCGCATTTTTGCGTGACGCATTTTGTTTCATCTTGACCTCTATGCTCGACATGAGCGCCCACGAGAAAGCCTATTCAGACGGAGCTTGGGGTTTTTGGAAGAAGATTCCAAACTTTGGAAAAGCTTTCCAAGGCTGCTTCAACTGCGCGGGCAAGAACACTTCAACGGCCAAAGCGGGGTACG
>JAJZDL010000118.1 GCA_021851465.1 Acidobacteriota bacterium | reverse complement strand
TGGGCCTCAGCTGCCTTCTGCGCCTTTTGAAGGGCACCCTGCACTGGCCCTGCGATTTTTTCCGATAGTGTCCGTGCCCTCTCTTTCATTCCGCTGAGAAAGTTACAAGTGGCGGAAGGCATCGGCATGTTTTCTAGCGTGCATCCACTAAGGCCATTCACATCGACTCGTGTGAGCGGATTGTTGCCCACATAGGCATAGAGATTGAGCGTTTGCGGATCGCCTGGATCGGCATAGTAAAGCCCCGATGGATCCGGACTCAGGAACCTTCCGGTGGTGCTTCCGTAGTAGCGCGCGAGGAAGTAGTCGTTGCCGGATTCGGTGTCGCGTTCTTTGCCGGTGAAGTGGTTCTCCGTGGGGTCGTCGGTGGTGGCGGCGATGCTCTCCGCGAAGCCATCGCCGAAGGGCAGGCTCTGGTAGACCGCCTCCAGCACTCCCGCAGAGTTCGCCTGCGCTCTTCGTGTGCCAAGAAGCAGCCGTACCTGCGCCATGGCGATCTACTGTGCCGAATGTGATTTGAATCCGTAGATACCTTGAAGAGGAAGCGATGGCGGAGAGACAGGGATTCGAACCCTGGATACCTTGCGGTATACACGCTTTCCAAGCGTGCGCCTTCAGCCACTCGGCCATCTCTCCGCGTTCCGCCCATCGCGGAGTTGTCTGCGTATGCGCGTACGGTGAACCTCTATGAATCTACCACAGAGCGCAGGGCGCAGGCTGAGACTAGCAGGGCACGGGCTACATCGCCAAGGCAGGTCGATGGAGCAGCACCTCCTCAGTTCAAACGATGCTGGATAGCGGGCATATCTATTATCGACTCAATCTCTGCCTGAATTGGAATGTCTGATAACGGATATTATGTATAGTAAAGACGGGCAGGCGGCTCAGGTACTATATCCCCATGCAACTTCCCTCCCGCCGCGCTCTCGTTCTGAGCCATGTTGCCTTTGAGGATCTCGGTTCCCTCGAAGCTCCGCTGCGCGAACGCGGCTTTGCAATCGAAACGGTCGATGTCGCCACGGCGCAGTTCCCCTTACGTCTAGCGGAGGTTTGCGATCTGCTTGTGGTGCTGGGCGGGCCGATCAGCGTCTACGAACGGCGGCAGTATCCGTTTTTGGACGCGGAGATCGCGTGCATTGCCACGCGTCTGAAGGCGCGCAGGCCGACGCTCGGCATCTGCCTGGGCGCACAGTTGATGGCGGCAGCCCTGGGAGCGCGCGTCTACTCTGGCGGGCGCGGCGCGGAGATTGGCTGGTCGCCGATCCTGTTCCCGGATGCTCATCTAGAACCACCGCAATGGTTTACGCCGCTTGTGGAGCCTGGAGTCCGTCTCTTTCATTGGCATGGCGATACCTTCGACCTGCCGACTGGTTGCGCTCATATTGCAAAAACAGAACTATATAATAATCAATCATTTACAATAAGTAACTTCGCTCTTGCGTTGCAGTTTCACCCTGAGGTGACGGCACTTGGTTTGGAGCGTTGGTATGTGGGCCACGCCTGTGAGCTGCACCACGCCGGAATTTCAGTTGAGAGCCTGCGCCTGGACGCGCAAAGGCACTCCCCCGTGCTCGAAGAGGCGGCAAACCGATTCTGGAGGCTTTGGCTCGACTCAATCGTGTAGCGAGTTAAACTTTATAAATGTGTCAGTAACTACATATTATGCATGTTACACATCAAGAATAAGTTGCGAACGTCGCGCTCGTATCTATAGCGATGCAGCTCACTCGCCTTGGCTTCCCTTTCTCCATTGGCCCCTCAACGCGATTCTGCACGGACGCATGAGCGGCGAGATGTGCCGCCGCCAACAAAATGCACGACCTCCAGGCGGTCTCCGCAGGAGACAAGGGTCTGCGGCCAGCGCACGCGCTGCACGATCTCTCCATTGTGCTCGACTGCGATGCGATCGCCTTTCAAGTCCATGGCGGCGATCGTCTGCTCCAGTGTTGCCGGCGGCGTCAAGTTGGCGAAGCTGCGTTGTTGCCCGTTGACTGCAAGAGTGAGTGGCATGGTCTCCTAGCTTAAAGCATCTTTTCGCATCGCGCACTGCACAATCGCGCACGGCACACAACACACCCTCCAAGAAGCATCCCTGGAGACAAGCCTGCAACCCGATACAAGCACCCTCATCACCACGCTTGCCAACCGCAACCCAGGGGACATTTCTATCGAGGTGAACATGGGGACATTTCCATTGTGGTATGACACAGTTCGCATCCCGCCTCGCGCCGAACACTGCCCGGTGGTACACTGGAAGTCGGATCGAGTCGTTCAGTCGGCCGCATTCGGCCCACCGCGCGCGATACCGCCGCATCTCACCGCCCCGAGGTCTCCAAGGTTTCCCGATGCTCTATCTTCTCGTTGTGATCCACGTCATCGTCTGTCTCTTTCTCATCGGAGTTGTGCTCCTGCAGCAGGGCAAATCCGCCGACCTCGCCGGTGCCTTCGGCGGCCAGGGATCGCAGACCGCCTTCGGGCCCCGCGGCGCGGCCAACCTGCTCACCAAGCTCACCACCTGGGGCGCGGTCATCTTCATGGTCGTCTCCATCTCACTCACCATCATGCTCTCCCGAGCCAGCGGGGACCACTCCGTCCTCTCCGGTGCCGCAACACAGCAGTCCGCCCCCAAGAAGTAGCCGCCACCCGCACCGTGCGGCCCTCGCAGGTTTATCATGATCCACGAGATACTTCCCGTCGGCGCGCTCCAGTGCAACTGTTCCATCCTCGGCGACGAAGCCTCCCATGAGGCCATCGTCGTCGATCCCGGCGCAGAGATCCCACGCATCCTCGCCGTCCTCCAGCGCCACAGCCTCACCGTCAAGCAGATCCTTATCACCCACGCGCACATCGACCACATCGCCGGTGCCGCCCTCCTCCAGGCCCTCAGTGGCGCGCCAGTCCTCTACAACGCCAGCGACCTGCCCCTCGTCAAGATGATGGGCATCCAGGCTGGCTGGCTCGGCGTGGCCACCCCCGAAGTTCACCCGCCGGACGATACCCTAGACGACGGCAAGCTCATCGCAATCGCCAACCTCTCAGGAAGCATCCTGCACACCCCAGGCCACACTCAGGGCAGCGTCTGCCTCTACCTTCCGGCCCACAACCTTCTGCTCGCCGGAGACACCCTCTTCGCAGGCTCCGTCGGACGCACCGACCTTCCCGGCGGAGACGGCCCAACCCTCATCCGCTCCATCCACAACAAGCTCCTCCCCCTGCCCGACGATACCGTCGTCATCCCCGGCCACGGCCCAAAGACCACCATCGGCATCGAGCGCAACTCCAATTCATTCATAATATAAAGTACTTATTTATATCAATTTACAGATATAACCTAATTTAGTAGATGTAGTAATCAGTCGCGCAGTTACTACTTATACTCACCTTAAACTTCAACTCTCTTCTCCGTGGAAAACTCACTCAATGGCACGCCGAATGCCTGCCTCCATCTCCCCCGCAGCCGCAATCAAACTCACCACAACCAGCCTCTCCGCCCCCATCCCATAGAACCACCCAGGATGCACAATCACGCCCCGTTCGCGCGCCAGCCGCTCGGCGCACTGCACCTCGCCGACGCAGCCCGCCAAGCCCACCACCGCGCTCCAGCCGGCCTCCACCTCCAGCACCTGGAGCAGCCCAGCGGATTCCGCCGCAACCCGCCGCAGCATGGCCAGGTTTCCCCGCGCCCGCTCCAGTATCTGTGCCTGGATCGCCGCCCGACCGTCCAGCCACGACGCCATCGCCAACTGCACCGGCGCGTTCATCGACAGAAACGTGTCCGCCACGATCTCCAGTCGCCCCAGCGCCTCGGCCCGCTCACTCACCGGCCCGAAGGCCGCTATCCACGCCGCCTTCATCTGCGGCAGGCCCACGATCTTGCTCAGTCCGCTCAGCACAAACGTCGGCGTCGGATGCTCCCCGCAGGCAAAGCTCCGTGCCGCCGTGCTCTCCCGCAGCGAATAATCCAGAAACACCTCGTCCACAATCAGCGCCATCCCATGCCGCGCGCACAGGGCCTCCAGCCGCTCCCGCTCGCCCGTTCCGGTCCAGTGCCCCGTCGGGTTGTTGGGATGCACCACGATCACCGCCCGTGTTCGCGGTGTAATCGCCCGCTCCAACTCCGTGAAATCGGTCCACCAGCCGTGGTCGTAGAACAGCGGGTAGGCCCGCAGCCGCACGTCGTCCAAGTCGGCAAGATAGTTGAAGAGCGGGTAGCTCGGCTGCGCCACCAGCACCTCGTCGCCCGCATCGCACAGCAGCCGAAACAGATAGCTGTAGCTCTCGCTGGTGCTCGTCGTCAGGACCAGTTGATCCGCAGAAACGCGCGCCCCATGCCCCGCATAGTAACGCGCCACTGCCTCCCGCGCACTCTCCATCCCGCGCGGATCGGGATCGTACACCAGCGCGCGCGCATCCCGCAGCGGCCCCAGAACCGCCTCCGCATCGTACTCGAAGCCGCAGCGCGTCGGGTTCGACACCGTCAGGTCGTAGACGCGCCGCCCCGACGCGCGCGCCGTTCGCACCGCCGACGCGTAGCGGCTCTCGCCCGTCTCCCACGAAGTGCGCGTTGAGAATCGGCCCATCTGGTGGCTCAATCGTTTGTCCCTCTTCAGGCCGGATCGGGGGCTGGAGTATTGAGGTTTAGGCTAGCATGTGGGCGGTGGATCTTGTACCTTCACAGCAGCCGGACCGCCAATCGACCATGTCGCAATCCCCGCCCGATCCTCCGCAATCCTGCCGCCGCGACGCGTGGAAGTTCCTCGAACCCACCGTCCTCGTCGCCTGCACGCTCGTCTTCACCCTCTTCGTCATCGGCATCGGAGTCCTCCTCCTCACCGGCAACAACCCAAGCGGCCGAGACGTCGTCAGCTTCTGGGTCGCAGGGCGTCAGATCGTCCACCATGCTGACCCATACGACAGCGCCGCCATCCTGCAAATCGAGCGCGCCTCCGGCTTTCCCCTCCACTCCCAGGCCCTCATCATGCGCAACCCACCCTCCGCGCTCTGCCTCGTCGTTCCGCTCGGCCTCTTCAGCCTGCGCGCCGGGGCCTTGCTCTGGTCGCTGCTCCTCCTCGCCGCCTTCGCGCTCGCGGTCCACATGCTCTGGCGGATGCTGGGCCGCCCCTCCAACAAGCTCCACTACCTCGGCTACTCCTTCGCTCCCGCGCTGCTCTGCATCCTCGGCGGCCAGACCGCGCTCTTCGCCCTCCTCGGCCTCGTCCTCTTTCTTCGCTTCCACCGCGACCGTCCCTTCGTCGCAGGCCTCGCCCTTTGGCTCTGCGCGCTCAAGCCCCACCTCTTTCTTCCCTTCGCCGCCGCGCTCCTTCTCTGGATCGTGCTCCACCGGGCCCTCCGCCTGCTCGCCGGTGCGCTCCTCGCCCTCGCCGCTAGCTCGCTCTTCGCTTCCCTCCTCGACCCACAGGTCTGGACGCAGTACGCCCAGATGATGCGCTCCTCCGGCATCCAGAATGAGTTCATTCCCTGCCTCGCCGTCGCCCTCCGCTACGCCCTGCACCGCCAGGCCATGGCGATCCAGTTCCTCCCCGCCGCCGCCGCATGCCTCTGGGCAATCTACTTCTTCTACAAGCGCCGCGCTCACTGGGACTGGATGCAGGATGGCGCGCTCCTCATGCTCGTCTCCATCCTCGCCGGCCCTTACTCCTGGATCACCGACCAGGCCCTCCTCGTCCCCGCGCTCCTGCTCGGTGCCTATCGCGCCACCCGTGCGCAGATCGCCCTCCTCGCCCTCGCCAGTGCCGTCATCGAGATCACGCCCCTCACCGGCAAGGGCCTGCACTCCCCCATCTACCTCTGGACCACTCCCTTCTGGCTCGCCTGGTTCCTCTACGTCTCCGCCGGCTCTGCTCCTTCCTCGCCCTCGCTCGTTGCGGCTGGCAGCAATAACTGCCGTTGCGCAGCGAAGCAGTGATTCCGAGGGCCTCTGCCGATGCCTTAGCGTCCCGCAGCCGTCGCCTGCCCCGTCTTCTCTGTGGGAGGCGGAATCGCAATGTCCAGGTCCGTCACCTTGCCCAGTGTGGAGAGTGGCGGCTCGATCTCGCTCTTGTTCCCCACCACCACGATCGCCAGCTTCGACACGTCGACATACTTGTTCGCCACCCGCGTCACATCCGCCGCCGTCACACGCTCGATCCCGTCCCTGTACCTCTCCAGATAGTCCGAAGGATAGCCATAGAACGCCAGCGTTACCTGCTCGTTCAGCGTCTTCTCCGGCGTGTCGTAGTTGAAGATGAACGAGTTCATCACCTCATCCTTCGCCCTGCGCAGCTCCTCTGCCGTCGGCGGTGCGGTCTTCAGTTGGCCGATCACCTGCAGCACCGCCTGCGTCGCCGCCACCGTGCTCGCGCTCTTTGTCCCGGCTTCGCTGCGGAAGACGCCCGGATGGTCGTACGCCGCGCCGTAGCTGCCGCCCACGCTGTACGCAAGCCCCAGCTTGGTGCGCACATACTGGAAGACACGCGAGCCGAAGCCGCCGGAGTAGATCTCGTTCATCACGCTCAGCGCATAGTAGTCGGGATTGCTGCGTTCCGTGCCCAGCCCGGCAATCTCCACCGTCGATTGGTCCACGTCCTCCTTGTCCGCAAAGTAGACCCCTGGCCGCGGCGCCGGGACCTCGATCTTCGGGGTCTCCATCGCCCTGCCGCGCGGCAGCGGCTCGAAGGCCCTGCGCAGCTTCGCCTCCATCGCCGCCGGGTCGAAGTCGCCCTCGACCGACACAATCATGCCGTTCGGCGCCACCGTCCGGTCGTGCCACGCATTCAGGTCCTCCACCGTCACCGCGTCCACCGTGGCGTACTCCGCCTCGCGCGCATACGGACTGCTCGCTCCATACACCAGCATCGCGGATTCGCGCTCCGCGATCGCGCCCGCATCGTCGTTGCGCCGCGAGATTCCGGTATCCATCTCGCGCTGCGCCATTGCCAGCTTGTCTGCCTTGAACGCCGGATGCAGCAGCAGATCCATCGTCTCGCCGAAGACGCTGTCGAAGTCCTGCTTGAAGCTCGACCACTCCACCGAGGTGTTGGCCGCGCCGCCGCCCGTCTCGATGCTTGCAGCCTTCTCCGCAAGCTCCGTGTCCAGCGCGTCGCCGCTCTTCGCCGTGCTCCCGCTGGTGCGCCACGCCTCGCCATACATCGAGACCAGTCCCACCTTCGCGGCTGGCTCCTCGCGGCTCCCGCCGCGGATCAGGATCGACCCATCGATGAACGGAAGCTCGTGGTCCTCCTGCAAAAAGATCACCAGCCCGTTCGCCAGCTCGATCCGCTTCGGCTGCTGCGGCCTGAACTCATGCAGCGGAGGCACCGGAATCTTCTTCCACGGCTGCGCCTGCGACGGGGCCTTTGTGTCCGCCTTCTCCGCTGAAGCAGTCGTAGCGGTCGCAGCCGTTGCCGTATTCTGTGCCAACACAGAATGTCCCGAACACAGCAGAGCGTACGCTGCGGCAATCGCAAAAAAACTCTTCACTGCCTTGTCCGTGCTCGTCATTCTGGCAAAGCTCCCATAGGTTGTCATTCTGGCTAAACCAGAACCTCCGTCGTTGTCCTTATCGCCGGCAATGAACATTTGCAGAGGCGGATTTGGCGCTTCCATCGAGGCGTTCTTCACTTGGCGCCTCCCGCATCCTCGACCGGCGCTTGCGTCGGCGGCGTGAACTCAATCCGAGCGCTCGTCCGGTTGCTCTCCACAAAAATCTTGTTCGCCACGCGCCGCACGTCCCCCTTGCTCACCCGGTCGATCCTGTCCAACTCGCGGAACATCTCTCTCCAGTCGCCATACCGCGTCTGGTACTCCGCCATCTGCTGCGCCAGGCCATCGTTGTCGGCCAATCCGCGCAGCAGGCCTGCCCGCGCGCGCGCCTTGAACATCTCCAACTCCTCGTCCGTCATGTCCGTCGTCTTCAGCCGTTCGATCTCTTTGTGGATCGCCTCGCGCATCTGGTCCGGCGTGTGCCCGGGCACCGGCACCGCATAGAACGCGAACAAGCCAGGGTACTTCTCGCCGGGAAACCCGCTGAACCCCTCCGCATCCGCCGCGATCTTCTGGTCCCGCACCAGGCTCTTGTACAGCCGCGCCGTCCGCCCATTGGAGAAGATGTCCGTAATCGCGTCGTACACCGAGTCGTCCGGGTCTCGATAGTCCGGCCGATGGTACCCCTCGATGTAAAACGGCTGGCTCGCTTCGTGGATCGTCACCGACTTCTCTGCAAATTGCACCGGCTCCACCGTCGTCATCGGCTCCGGCTTCGGCCCCGCCGGGATCGCGCCAAAGTACCGTGTCAGCATCGGCATCGCCTCCGCCGCATCCACGTCGCCCACCACCGCAATCACGATGTTCGCCGGCACATAGTACTTCGCGTGGAACGCCGCGGCCTCGGTCGCCGTCACCTGGCTGATCTCGCTCTCCCAGCCCACAGTCGGCACGCGGTACGGATGCGCCACATACGCCGTCGCCAGAAACTGCTCCACCATTCCGCCGATTGGGTTGGAGTCGATCCGCATCCGCCGCTCCTCCTGCACCACGTCGCGCTCCTTGTAGAACTCCCGCTCCACCGGATGCGCAATCCGGCTGCTCTCCATGTACGCCCACAACTCCAGCCGGTTCTCCGGCATGCTCCAGAAGAACTCCGTCGAATCCTCCTCAGTCGAGGCATTCAGCCCCACCGCGCCGTTGGTCTCCGCCAGCTCCGCGAACTGGTTCGGCACAACGTACTTCTGCGCCGCCGCCTGCGCGTCCTCGAAGACCTTCTTCAGCGCCGCCAGCTTCTGTGCATTCTGCCCCACCCGCTTGCGATACTCCGCATCGTACGCCGCATACGCAATCTCCACCTTCGCCAACGCAACCTTTTCCGCCGGATAGTTCGTCGTCCCGATCTGCTCCGTGCCCTTGAACGCCATGTGCTCGAACATGTGCGCCAACCCGCTTGCGCCCTGCGGGTCGTCCGCCGAACCCGCATCCACCAGCGTGTAGTAGCTGAACACCGGCGCCTCCGGCCGTTCGCACACAATCAGCGTCAGCCCGTTGGGCAGCACCTTCACCGTCGT
>JAJZDL010000117.1 GCA_021851465.1 Acidobacteriota bacterium | reverse complement strand
AACGACAAGCGCGCGGAGGAGCGGTTCAAGGAGATCTCCGAGGCCAACGACGTACTGAGCGACGCGAAGAAGCGGAAGATCTACGACCAGCTTGGGTTCTACTCCGACAATATCGACCCGGCCGCGGCCGAGGCGGCGGCGCGTGGAGGCTACGGCGGAGGCGGGTTCTCCGGCGGCTTTCCCGGTGGCGGCGCGCGCGCTGGTGGACGGGGCGCGCAGGAGGTCCCGTTCGACTTTGGCGGCTTCGATTTCTCCGGGTTTCAAGGCGGTGCCGGGCACGGGCGCGGCGCGGCGCAGGAACCGGCGAGCGGCGGCTTTGGCGGCAGCTTCAAGGACATCTTCGGCGGCATGTTCTCCGGCGGACACAAGGCGTCGCGCGGGCCGCGGGCCGGAACCGATCTCGAGTACCAGGTGAGCGTTGACTTCTGGTCCGCTGTGCGCGGCGGCGTGGCCCGGCTGGAGATACAGCGGCAGGAGACGTGCCCCGCCTGCAAAGGCAGATCGACCGCGGGCGGAAGCATCGAGTGCGCAGAGTGCCACGGCACCGGCCAGGTGACGCAGATGGGCGGACGGATGAAGTTCAACATCCAGTGTCCGCGCTGCGGCGGAACGGGCCGCGTGCAGAACAACTGCGCAACCTGCGGCGGCGAGGGCGTAGTGGCGCGGCACGAGCCGCTGGAGTTCCGCATCAAGCCCGGAACGCGCGACGGACAGAGAATCCGGCTGGCAGGCAAGGGGAACGCAGGCACGGACGGCGGAGCGGCCGGCGACCTCTTCCTGATCGTGAAGGTGGGGACGCACCCGGTCTTCACGCGCGTCGGCGACGATATTTATGTCACCGTTCCGGTGACGATGACCGAGGCCGCGCTGGGCGCGAAGATCGACGTCCCGACCATCGACACGCACGACGGCGGAGGGCGGACTCAGTTGAAGATTCCGCCGGGGACGCAGACCGGGCAGAAGCTGCGCCTGCGCGAGAAGGGCGTGCCCAGCGCGTCGCGCGAGGGCGTGCGCGGCGATGAGATCGTCGAGGTGAAGATTGTGGTGCCACGCGTACAGGACGAACGCTCGAAGGAGATACTCCGCGAGCTGGCCAAGCTGAACCCCGCAGACCCGCGCGCGGAGCTGCTGGGCGACGTGTGACAAAACCCACGAAAACGAGGTCGGAGTGACGGAAGATTGGATGCACGATTTGCTGTGTTCGCGGAGGCCTGCGCGTTTTTGCCTCTGCGCGTTTCTACTCTGTGCCTGTCCTGTGCCGTTCCGCGCTGCTGCATACGCGCAGGCGACGACTGGCGCAAGCCCACATCTCTCCTCGCAGGCAGGCGATGCCGCACTGCCGGATGCGCCGCTGCCGCAGGCCGGGTACAGCGATGCGGCAACCGTTCGCAACACGCCGATGCACACGCTGCAAGACCAGAAGACGATCTGGACGAGCCCGCTGCGGATCCGTGCGCACGACATGGAGTGGCTGGCTCCTCTGGCCGCGGCCACCGGGGCCGCTATCGCCACGGACCATCGTGCAATGTCCTCGGTCGTCTCGCAGAACCCCAGCTTCAACAATGCCAGCGTAAACGCATCGAACGCGCTGGTCGGCGGCATCATCGCTGCGCCGGTTGCCCTCTATGGCTTCGGACACTTCAGAGACGATGCCCATGCCCGCGAGTCCGGCATCCTGGGTAGCGAGGCGATCGCGGATGGCGTCATCGTCGAGCAGGGCCTGAAGCTGGTCTTCTGGCGAGAGCGTCCGGCCCTGGACAACGCGCGCGGCCTCTTCTTTCAGCGCGGCGCGGGCATCGATTCGTCCTTCCCCTCCTCGCACAGCGTGGTGGCGTGGTCTTCCGCGGCAGTCATCGCGGAGGAGTACACTTCACGCTGGGTTCGCGTGGGGGTCTATTCGTTGGCTGCCGGCGTGAGCGTCACGCGCGTGCTGGGCCAGCAGCACTTCCCTTCGGATGTGCTTGTGGGGAGCGCCGCCGGATGGTTGATCGGACACGCCGTCTACAAGGCCCGTCACCGGCATCTGCCCTCCGCCCGCTGATGAAATGCGCCCGGCCCTGCACAAACTGCGCAGATGTGGTGACATATAAACATGTCCAGTTGTCCTGCATTTTCCTCTCTTTTAAACCTGCTTCGAGCATCGCGCGCCGCTCTTGCATTGTGGTCCATTCTTGCATTCGCCGGCCCGGTCTTCGGCCAGGCCAAGATCGATCCGACGCTGCCCGAGGCGCCGCTTCCGCACAGCCGCGTGTTGCTTCTGTTCCCGGGCTACGAGACCGTGCAGGACCCCTACACGCCGGTCGCCACGCTGCGCACACGGCAAAAATTCGAGATGGCATACCGCAAGACGGTCGATCCGTCCTTCCTGATTGAAGCGGCCCTCTTCGCCGGGTACGATCAGGCCACCAGCTATGGGCCGCAGTATGGCTCCGGTGCTGGGGCCTATGCGCAACGCTTCGGATACAACGCTGCAAACCTTGCCACAACCTTCCTGTTTACCGACGCTGTGTTGCCGACCGTCTTCCATCAGGACCCGCGCTACTTCCGCAAGGGAACCGGGTCGCTCGGCTCCAGGGTCTGGTGGGCGCTGCGCAGCGAGGTGGTCACATACAGCGACCAGGGCGCGGAGATGCCGAACTACGCCAACCTGATTGGCTTCGGAATGTCCACCGCACTCAGCAACGCCTACTCGCCGCCGAACAGCATTACCTTCGGCAAGACGATGGAACGGTACGGCGTGAAAGAAGGCGTCAGCTTCGGCCTCAACCTTCTGCGCGAGTTCGGCGGCAACAGTACGAAGAAGCACCGGAAGTAATCATCTGCGCGGGAAGATGCGACAGATCCAATCTGGCCGATGTTCCCGGCTGTTACAGTACTCTGCATCTGCGCGCAGCGGCCAGCGGAACAGTCCTTGCATTGCTGCGAAGGGCACCCATGAAGCCAGAGGAACGGAAAGGCCCTACGCTGCCCGGGCGTTCTGGAGCCAGGTAGCCGGGGGGTACAACAGCAACGGATTGCGGATTGATCGCAGCCCATAACAAGCCACATATAGGGCTCCGGCGCTATCGGCTCGTCTTCAGCAGTTGCCGCGCGTGCTCCAGGCCCGTGTCCGTCAGCTTTGCGCCGCTGAGCATTCGCGCGATCTCCTGCGCGCGCTCGGCCTCTTCCATCCGCCGCACGCTGGTGCGCGTCCGCCCGTCCTTGTCGGCCTTCTCGATCAGAAAATGCTGGTCGGCGAACGCCGCAATCTGCGGCAGGTGCGTGATGCACACCACCTGCTGCCGCTTGGCCAGCGTCTTCAGCTTCCGTCCCACCGCCTCAGCGGCCCGTCCGCCGATCCCGATATCGATCTCGTCGAAGACCAGCATTCGCGGCGTCGGCAGCGCAGCCTTCTTCCGCCCGCGGTCCGCGCCGGCGGCGAAGCTCTCCTCTACCGTCACCTTCAGCGCCAGCAAAACGCGAGACATCTCTCCGCCCGATGCAATCTCGTCGAGCGGCCTCAGCGGCTCCCCCGCGTTGGTCGCAATCAGGCACTCGATCCGGTCCCATCCATGCGCCGTCCAACCCGCCGCATCCTCCGTCTCCGACTCTCCATGTCCCGTCACCTGCACTTTGAACCGCACCGACATCGCAAGGTCGTTGATCTCCGCCGCGGCCTGCTTCTCCAGCCGCGCCGCCGCCGCCAGCCGCGCCGCCGTCAACCGCGCCGCCGCCGCGCGATAGCTCGCCGCTTCCCGCGCCTGCTTCAAGCGCAGCTCTGCCAGCAGATCGTCGCGGTTCTCCACCTCGGCAAGCCGTCGTGCCGCCTCGTCGCCAAAGCGCATCACGTCGCCCAGCGTCTGGCCCGCGCCCGCCCCGCCGTACTTCCTCTTCAGCCGGTCCAGCGCCGCCAGCCGGTCCTCGATCTCCTCCAACCGCTGCGGGGAAGCGTGGATCTTCTCGGCAAAGTCGCGCACCTCCGCGCTCACGTCCTCCACCGTGGCCTTGGCCGCCGCGAGCTGCGCCGCCGGCCCCGCAAAGCGCGTGTCGTAGCGGGCCAGGTCCATCAGATGCTTCAGCGCCGCCGTCAACGTCGTCTCCGCCGCGCCCTCGGATTCATACAGCAGCTCGTGCGCGCTGCGCGCCGCGGTGTACAGCTTCTCCGCGTTGGCCAGCACGCGCTTCTCCGCCTCCAACAGCGCGTCCTCGTCCTCCGCGGCGAGCTGTGCGTCGGCGATCTCGCGCACCTGAAATCTCCACAGATCGGCCATCCGCACCCGATCCTGCTCGGAGGCCTGCAACTCCGCAAGCCGTTCGCTCGTCGCCCGCCACGCAGCAAACGCCGCCGCCACATCCTCCGTCGCAATCCCGCCAAAGCGGTCCAGCAGCCCTCGCTGCTGCGCCTGGTCGAACGAGCCCAGCGTCTCGCCCTGCGTGTGGATCAGCCCCAACTCCGGCGCAAGCTCGCGCAGCACCGCCAGCGTCGCCGGCTGGTTGTTGACGAAGATGCGCCCCTTTCCACCCGCCGCAATCTCCCGCCGCAACAGGATCTCGTCGGTGTAACTTCCCGCGTCGATCCCGTTCGCCTCCAGGACCGCCGCCGCGCCCTGCGTCCCCTCGAAGACGCACCCCAGCACGGCCTTCTCCGCGCCGTGCCGAACCACTTCGCTCGATGCTTTGCCGCCAAGCAGCAGCGCCAGCGCGTCGATCAGGATCGACTTTCCCGCGCCCGTCTCGCCCGTCAGCAGGTTCAACCCCGGCCCAAAGCTGGCCACCGCCTGGTCGATCACCGCATAGTTCTCCGCCCGCAACTCCAGCAGCATATTCCGCCCCACACAATCCCGTACCGCGAGAATAGCAAACAAGCCCTGCAAGCGTGTACGCCCACGCGCCAATTCCCCTCCGCAAATTCCAAATCGACCAGCCAAAGCCATCCTCAATCTGCATCGGCGTGGCGCGATCTGCGGAAGCTGGAGCAGGCAGGAGTGCTACACACGCGGCAGGCGATCAATCCCTGGCATGGGCGTTGAGCGAGGCAACCGACTGGATGTCGCGCCGGTTGGGGCCGAGGGCAAGTTCGGCGAGAATGGGAACGGAAATATAGACTATTGATATATACTTCTGCGGCCGACAGGCCACAACCGACGGCAACCCCGCCCGCCCGCGCCCTCCACCCGATCGCCCGCGCCGCGTCCGTGGCAGGCCGACCTATGGCAGATCGCCATCAGATAAAATCTGGCATCCTGAGCGCGCACAGCGCGTCGAAGGATCCAGACGAAGCCGATCCAGCCACCGGCGTTGGCCCCTCTTCAACCGTTTCTTCCAACTGTTTTGCCCGACAGATTCGCTAGAAGTGATACGCCACGCCCAGCGTCGGCATGGAGAGAAACTCATAGCGGTCCGTGGATATGTTGAATGAAGGCAGCGTCTCGCCGAAGTTCGGCGTCTTGGTCAGAAAGCCACGGTACTCGATGCGGACGTCGAAGCTCGGACTCAGCTCGTACGCCAGGCCGGCCCCGACGAGGCCAGCGATCGCTTTCGAGCTCTTGGTGTCCAGTACAGTCGTCTCAAAGTCCAGGATCGGCGTAAAGTCCAACATGCCAACCCCCATCTCCACAAAGGGGTTGTATCGCTTCTTAGTCCAACTGTAGACATACGCAACCGAGCCCTCCTGCTCCCTCGAATGAACGCGAAGGTGGTAGGTGCCGTATATGGATGTGTTTGCGCTGCCGATAATAAACTTCAGATTGTTCTGGACGAAGCTGTAGTTCAGTTCGAGCGCGCTGTGCGGGGTCATCATGTACCGGTAACTCAACAGAAGGCCCAGTGCGCCGGTTGGGGTCTCCACCACATTGTTGTCGCCATGAATCGTGGGGCCGAAGAGCCCGACGCCGCTGAAGCTTATATCCTGCCGACTCTCCTGCGCAACCGCGGCTGCGGCCGACAACATCAGCACACCCAACAAAATCGTCTTCTTCATTCTTCGTTCGACCCCTTCTTGTTCCTTCGCAAGCCGGCCCCGGAACTCGAAGTCGATGCGCGCGGCATCGAGACGAAGACTGGCACGGTCACTCCCATCATTGTAACCGCAGCCTGCATATCTTGGGCGTTGCTGCACGCAGAAAGGCCGGAGAGTCGAACCGCTCCCCGGCCTCTGTGCCATTTGCGACTGCAATTACTGCTGCGGAGGTGGTGGTGGAGGTGCTGCTCCGCCCCCATCGCCCCCTGCGGGCCTGCCGCCGCCGCGCTGCGGCATCGAGGCAAGGAAGGCGTCGAACTTCGTCTTCTGCTCGTCGGTCAGCAACGCCTTGATCTGGCTGTTCTCGTCGGTGCGCATCGCCATCATCTTGGTGCGCATGTCCGGATCCTGTGCGGCCCGCAGATCCTGCATCTTCTTCATGTCGGCGGTATACATGGCCGTGATCTTCGCCTTCTGCTCGTCGGTCAACGTTACGGCCTTGTCGAGTGCGGCCACGCGCGCCTCCGGCGTCATCATGCCGCGGCCGCCGCCGCCCTGCGCCAGCATCGGCGCCGCGCTCAACGCGGCGCCACACATAGCCACGACGCCTGCGCGCATGGCATACCTACGTATCGTTGTCATATTCATTGGCTGCTCTCCTCTGTCGGCCCGGCATTCCATCTCCGGCGGACAAGTCTACCGCTACAGACGCGCAAGCTGCCAGAATAGTTTGAGAAACTGCATATTTTTAACCCGCGCCCCTCCGCCGCGACGCCTCTCAACCGAGCCGCTCCGGTTGAAAGCAATAGGGATCGCCGTGCGCCGCGGCGTATGCCTCCACCACCTTCAAAAACGCCACGGCCACATGCGAAAGGCTCGCCTGCCGACGGTACACCAGCCGCAACTTGCGCTCCAGTTGCAGCTCTCGCACCCGAACCCGCAGCAGCGCGCCGCTGGCCAGCTCCGTCCGCACCGTCAGCCCCGGAACCAGGGCGACCCCGTTGCCCATCTCCACAAACCGTTTGATCGCCTCCAACGACGGCAGCTCCACCCCCATGCGCAGGGGTGTCTTGTGGCGGCGAAATGTCTCGATCACCTTCTGGCGCTGCGGCGAAGAGATGTTGTGGGCGATAAAGTTCTGCGTCCCGAGCTGCCGGATCGACACCTCGCCCGCGCCGGCCAGCGGATGCTTCGGGTTCACCACCAGGACCAGCTCGTCGCGGTACACCACCACCGAGCGGATCTGTGCGTCGTCCGGGCGAAAGCTGAGCACGCCGATCTCCACCGTATGCACCAGAACGTCGTCGGCGATGCGGCTTGCCAACGCCCGCTGCACCGTCACCTTGATGCGCGGATTGCGCCGCCGGAACTCATCCAGCAGCGGCAACAACACCAGGCAGGTGTACTCGTTCGCCGCCAGGTTCAGCCGCCCGCGATGCAGCTCCCGCAGCTCGCTCAGCGCGCCCGACGCCTCGCTGCGCAGGTTCAGCAGCTTCACCGCGTACTCGCGCAGCACCTCGCCGGCATCGGTCAGCGTGCCGTCGCGCGAGGAGCGCTCCAGCAGCACCTCGCCCAGCTCCGCCTCCAGCTTGGCGATCGCCTGGCTCACCGCCGGCTGCGTGCGGCGCAGCCGCGCCGCCGCCCGAGAGAAGCTGCGCTCCTCGCTCACCGCAAGAAACGTCTCCAACTGAAACAGATCCACAGTGCCTCTCCGCTCGAATATACCGATTAGAAATTGTAATATACTCTCGAAAGAGTATAAGAATGGATTATTCTATACCCTGAGGAGCCGAGGTCGAACCCATGTCCGCGACACATCCCCCGATCCCACGCGAAGGGCCGCCGCAAGCCGACCGCGTTCTCTTCTTCGATACCACCCTGCGCGACGGCGAGCAGTCGCCCGGATGCGTCATGTACGGCCCGGAAAAGCTGCGCATGGCGCACCAGATCGCCGCGCTCGGCGTGGACATTCTGGAGGCCGGCTTCGCCATCGCCTCGGAGGGCGACTCCGAGTCGATCCGCACCATTGCGCGCGAGGTCGGCAGTGCGCCGCGCTCGCCCGTCATCGCATCGCTGGCGCGCGCCAAACGCGAGGACATCGAGGCCGCTGCGCGCTCGATCGAGCCCGCAGCGCGCGGCCGCATTCACACCTTCCTCTCCACCTCCGACCTGCATCTGGCCGCCAAGCTCAACATCACCCGCGAGCAGGCGCTGGACCAGATCGGCGCCATGGTCGCGCTTGCCTGCACCTACGCCGACGACGTCGAGTTCTCCCCCGAGGACGCCACCCGCACCGATCCATACTTTCTGGTGCGTGTCTGCGAGGTCGCCATTCAAGCGGGGGCCACAACGCTCAACCTCCCCGACACCGTCGGCTATTGCATCCCGCAGGGCTACGGCGACATGTTTCGCATGGTGCGCGAGCGCGTCCCCGGCATCGAAAACATCGTCCTCTCCGCCCACTGCCACGACGACCTCGGCCTGGCCGTCGCCAACACCATCGCCGCCATCCAGGCCGGCGTGCGCCAGGTCGAGTGCGCCATCAACGGCATCGGCGAGCGCGCCGGCAATGCCGCGCTCGAAGAGATCGCCGCCATTCTCGTCACACGGCGCGACCAGTTGCCCTACGAGCACCACATCGACATGAAGCAGCTCTACCCCACCAGCCAGATGCTGGCGGAGTGCATCAGCTTCGGGACCGCGCCGAACAAGGCCATTGTGGGCAAGAACGCCTTCGCCCACGCCGCCGGAATCCACCAGCATGGCGTCATGGCCAACCCGCTCACCTACGAGATTATGACCCCTGAATCCGTCGGCGTGCCTTCCAACTCGCTCGTCCTCGGCAAGCACTCCGGTCGCCGCGCTCTCGAACACCGCCTCGTCGAACTCGGCCACGCGCTCACCCACGCCCAGCTAGACGCCGTATACCGCCGCTTCATCGAATTGGCCGACCGCAAGAAAACCATCTACGACCAGGATTTCATTGGCCTACTCAAACCCGAGCGGTCCGCAACCGCTACTGCGTAAGCACCGTTTTGTAGAGGAAATCGTATGCGTTCACTGAAGACTTACTGCGCTGCTCTTTCTGTCGCGTTGATGCTTACGCCAGCTATAGCGAACTCTTCGCCAATCACCTCTGTAGCCATCAGTGGTTCATGGGAACTTCGGACGACTTGC
>JAJZDL010000116.1 GCA_021851465.1 Acidobacteriota bacterium | reverse complement strand
TCTTTCCTATGTAATTGCCGCTGTGTCCCGTCAGTGGAAATTTGAGGGTCGATCCATCGAAGGTGGCGTCGTTGAGAGGCTCCCTCTGCGCTCCGCCATTAAGGTCGTAGGAGTCTACCTTCAGGGTGTTGCCGTCGGACTTGGAAATCTTGAGGACCAATCGGTGCCCGGAGGTTTGGAGTGTGCCCTGCCAAGTGCCGGCAATATCCTGAGCGTGTGCGGGGAGTGCTACGAGGGCGATCAGTGCGGTTGCAAGGAGGAAGAACGCGCGGCGGAGATTCAGTGGGCGCGGCACAGGTGGATTCCTTTCTGGCGGAGAGGCGTGGCTTCGCGGATTGAGGACGAGGCAACGGCGGGAGATTGGTGGGAGAAAGGGGTGGGCGGGTGCGGTTGAACAGAGTTCATCGGGATCCTTCGACTGCGCGCTGCGCGCTCCGCTCAGGATGACAAGAGGTTGCTGCATTGCTCTGACCGCATGAATTCGTTCCGTCGGGGCCGTGGTTCCCAGGCCTCAAAATCGAGACCTGGGGCACCCAAGTTAGGTACAAAACCAATCGGTCAGAGGATTGCAGTAACCTCGACTGTGCTTTAACAGTGAGACGTTTGCGGATAGAAAACGCCGCAAATTATTTTGCGGATCATTGGAAATGTTCGTCGTACAACGGCCTGTGGGAGGGAGCGGTTACACTGCTTGTGAGCATGGCTGGGATTTTGTTTATCATTTCGGCGCCTTCGGGTTCGGGCAAGTCGACGCTGGTGGCGCAGGTGCGCACGCTGGTGGAGGGGCTGGACTTTTCCGTCTCCTATACGACGCGCGCGCCGCGCGGCTCGGAGGAGAATGGCCGCGAGTACCACTTTACCGAGCGCGCGACGTTCGAGCGGATGATTGCGGCGGGCGAGTTTCTGGAGTGGGCCGAGGTCTTCGGCAACTACTATGGGACGGCGCGGGCGGCGCTGGAACATGCGCGCGCGGCGGGCAAAGACCTGCTGCTGGACATCGACGTACAGGGCGCGAAGCAGGTGATGCAGCGGATGCCGGAGGCGGTGTCGATCTTCATTCTGCCGCCCAGCCCCGCGGTGCTGGAGATGCGCCTGCGCAACCGCAGCGAGGCCGAAAAGATGACATTGGAAGAGGTGATCGAGCGGCGGCTGCATCAGGCGCGGAGCGAGGTGGAGCAGGTGTGGCAGTACAAGTACGCGCTGGTGAACGACGTTCTGGACCAGGCGACGGCGGAGATGCGCGCGATCGTGCTGGCCGAGCGGGGCGCGAGCGACGGCGTGGCGGCGGTGGCGGCGCGCTGCCGGACGGATGCGCGCTCGCCGCGGCTGAGCGCCGCGCTGGGGAGCTTCGACGTCGGATGACCGGTGCCGCAATGCAAATACCGAGGTTCCGACTGCGCCAGAACGGCGGCGGATGCAGACCTGTTATCCACCGGTGGACGCGACGGGACAGACGCGACAGGACAAAGGTGGAGCGGTTGGGGTAGATTGAAAGCATCCCACGAGGTGCCAACGATGTCGATTGAAGATCCACTGCACAACAAGTACAGCCTTGTACGGGGCGCGGCGCGGCGGGCACGCCAGTTGCAGTCTGGCGCGCTGCCTCTGGTGGCCACCAATAGCATGAAGGCGTGCCGCGTTGCACAGGACGAGATCAACCAGGGCTGCGTGACGTTTGTCGTCACCCACAAGCCGGCGGTTGCAGCGCCAGAGCCGGAAGCGCTCGAGCAGGATCAGTAGCCTCCGCGATGCAGAGCGAGGCAGGATCACAGGCGCGCGCTTGGGTCGAGTACTTCCGCGACATGGGCGTGTACGACTTCTATCGGCGCGGCGATCCAGCGTCGCCGTGTGCGATCGAGATCGAGGCCGGGGCCGATGCTGCAACACAACGCGCTACAGATGCCGCCGCCGCTTTCAACGATCCTCCGACATCTCCCACAGAGGCGACGGCCGCGCGGCGCGGGTTGGACGATGTAGCCGCAGCGCCGGCGCCGAATCTAGCCTCCACGATTGACGAGAGAACCTCCGTGCCGCCAGCCAAACTTATCTCGTTCGACGACCTTGCTCCTTTGCCCGCGGCGGCGGTTCCGGCTGCGGAGAGGGAGGCTGCGCTGCGCGCGATCCAGCAGGAGATTGGCGACTGCACGCGCTGTCCGCTGGCGTATGCGGGGCGGCACAAGATCGTCTTCGGCGATGGCTTGGCGGCGGCGCGGCTGATGTTCGTCGGCGAAGGGCCTGGCGCGGACGAGGACACGCAGGGGATTCCGTTCGTCGGCAAGGCTGGGCAGTTGCTGAACAACATGATCGGCGCGATGGGGCTCTCGCGGGCGGAGGTCTACATTGCGAACATCGTCAAATGCAGGCCGCCGAACAACCGCGTTCCGGAGCCCGTGGAGGCGAACACCTGCTCGCAGTTCCTGCTGCGGCAGATCGATGTGGTGCGGCCGGAGGCGATCGTCGCGCTGGGAGCGACTGCGGCGACGTATCTGCTGGGAGTGAAGCAGCCGCTCAGCTCGTTGCGCGGGCGGTGGCATGGCTGTCGCGGGGCGAAGCTGGCGGTGACGTATCACCCCGCGTTCCTGCTGCGCGACCCGCGCCAGAAGGCGGAGGCGTGGAAGGACCTGCAGATGGTGATGGCGGAGCTTGGGCTTACGCCGCCCGCGCGCAAGTAGAGGATTTTGGGCAAGAGCGCAGACCTTGGCGGCGTGAGAGAGATACGGGGATTCTTCGCTGTGCTCAGAATGACAATTTCTTTGGGCTGCGCTCAGAATGGAAATTTCTTTTGTGCTATCGCAACTCCGAAGGTGTTCACGTGTGCTCGTCTTCGAGGAGCTTGCGCTTCACGGCAGGACGATAAACGGAGCGGGAGCATTCTGGCTGGAGTTTTTCAGAAATGCGAGGTCCCACGCGGGCGATTGCAGCTCCGGCATGGGGCTTGCATGGAAGAGCTTTCTGCATTGGCGGGCGGTCCAGCGTGCCCATCTCTTCGCCTTCTTGCGGCGGGCGCTGTCGGAGGATATTCCTGTGCCCGCGTACATTTGGCGGTAGAGCTTGGAGAGGAACATAAAAGCGACCCGTGCTCGTAGGTTCGGTGTGCAGGCCGAGCGCTGCCAGATGGCGCTCCAGTTGTAGAACCTGTCCCAGACGCGCTGGGTGCGCTCGCGAATTTCGTCCGAACTCATTGAGGGGTGCGGGGTGAACATCTTGGGGCGAACCTCGGTGGGGATGAGCCAGTAGCGCGTGATGGGGACACCTTCGACCAACGTGGGATCGGCCGCCTGCTCTTTTTCCCATCGCGTGAAGTCCACGGTGCCGGGGAAGGGCGTCATCATGACGAACTGGGCGAAGGTAACTCCGGCCTTGAGCGCCATCTCGACGGTTGCGTTGAAGGTGGCGGGCTTGTCCGTCGGCAGTCCGAAGATAAACGAGCCGAGGACGTGGACGCCGTGCTGCTTGAAGGTCTGCAACTGCCTGGCCAGCGCCTCGCCAGAGTAGTTCCAGTCCTTGAAGACGGCCTTGAGTCCCTCTGGCGTTACTGCCTCGACGCCGACGAGTGCGCCTTTGATGTTGGCCTTGCGCATGGCGTCGAGATACTCTCCGTCCTCTCCGGCCTCCATGGTGATCTGGGTGAAGAAGACCATGTCCTTGGGCAGCCTGGCCAGCTCTTCCATCAGTTGAAATCGCTCGCTGCGGATTGCGATCAGCTCTTCCAGTTTGGCGAAGTTGTTCTGTGCCTCGCCTTGTTCACGGGCCAACCGCAGGTCAGTCAGCGTGACGGGATAGAAGTTGTCGTCGGCCAGTGCGATGAAGCGGAAGCCGATGCGTCGCAGATGGACGATTTCGTCGATGACGCTCTGGAACTGGCGTTGCCGTGGCTTCTGCCCATCGGTACGCCAGACGCTACAAAAGGAGCAGTGCTTGGGGCATCCGCGGATGGTCTGCACCGAGGCCCACATATATTTGTCGCGCGGCACCAAGTCCCAGCGTGCGGCGAGGAACTGGCTGCCTTCAATCCGTCCTCCATCGTAGACGCGTTGCAGCCTGCCCGCGAGGCAGTCGGCGATGGCTTTGCCCCATGCAATATCGCCGTCACCCTTCACTACGGCGTGGCCGCGGCCTACGTCCAGGGCCTCCTCGGGGAAGAGTGTGGCGTGGATACCGCCATAGATGACCGTTGCTCCGCGCTCTCGCGCCATGTGTCCGACGGCGTATCCGCGCAGAGCGTTGCCGGTATGCACGCTGATGCCGACGATGTCTCCCGGCTGGATGCTCTCCGGAACGATCTGTTCGAGCGACTCATCGACCAGGATGGGATCGCCCGCCACGCTGGGGGTGGCGGCGGCAAGAACGAAGAGCCATCTGGGGGTGATGACGGCTGTGCCAAACGAATTGTCGCTGGGATTGACGAGGTGAACGCGCATCGGAATCGAACCCAAACTTTCCTCGTACGAGTACGGCAGGTTCAGTTGGCAAGGACGCAAGAAAGATCCGTGCCAGGTTGCGATGTGGCGCAACATCCGGTTGCTTGCCCTCATTCCGGAACTGTCGCCTATCATACCCCTTGCGGGAGCCAATAGCGAGGCGGACTGGGGCTTTAGCGAGTGGCAATGCCAATGCGTTTACGCAGACTGGGGCGGTCCAATGCGCACACTGAAAAGACGCGTTGCATCCTTGGGTCTGCAAAATGTTTTCTTTTTCCGATAACACCGCGTGGACGCACCCTGGTGCAGAATGCAATTGAGGGTTTCTGGAACTTGCGCGCTCTCCAACAAATACCGGGCAGGGAAGGGCATTCGGTAGATTTTCGAAAGCAACCGGGACCAAACGATGGAGAAAGGTGAGCGCTTGGAGTTGCAGCGATCGCGCAGCGTGGCGGCGTACGCATCTCGTTGGAGAAGCAGCAAAAGCGTGCCGGCCGGCGATGCCGCCAACACGATGCTCATGACGCTTCGGAGGGGGATTATCTGCGATGGCGATGCACGTCAGCCGCGCGGCGGCGTGGAGTTTTTCGGCCTGGGGTAGGCGGCGGTGACGACGGTGGAGATGCCGCCGCGGGGGCGGAAGTCGCCGACGACTTTGGCCCACACCGGGTTGCATGCCTTCACCACATCGTCGAGGACACGGTTGACGATGTTCTCCTGAAAGATGCCGAGGTTGCGGTAGGTGAAGAGATACTCCTTGAGCGATTTGAGTTCGAGGCAGAGCTTGCGCGGCATGTAGCGGATGGTGAGGTGGCCGAAGTCGGGCAGGCCGGTCTTGGGGCAGACGGAGGTGAACTCGGGGTCGTCGACCAGTATCTCGTAGGCGCGGAACTGGTTGGCCCAGGTGTCGATTGCGGGGAAGTTCGCGCCGAGGCCGGCGGCGGCGTGGGTGTCGGTGTAGCCTGTCTTCTGCGTGCGCATTAGCTTATTCTACAGGCTGGCGAGAGCTTCCTCAGCAGTCAGAACTTGAGCGGACCGTGATAGTCATCCCACACTACAGAGCTTTTCGTCCGCTGGCTGATCACCATGGCGTCGCCCATTTGGACTCCGTCCTCTAACACCCGTACCGTGATGTCCGGAATATAGAACGTCTGCTTTGCCAGCCGGAACCATGCCGATTGCGGCATGTAGTTTGAAGACACCTCAATTGTCGTCGTTTTACCCGGCAAGATCGTGAATTTCAGAACATTGAGATTGAAAAAGGCGTCCTTCGACAAAACCTTGTCCATGTCGGTGGAATTCCCCGCGAACTCGTACCCGATACAGGTGATAGTGTAGTCGCCCGGCACCAGTTCCAGCCTCTTCTGCTCTCCGAACCGCGTGAGATAAAGCCCGTCAACCTTCACGAAACTCTCGTTAACCATCGGAATCAGCAGGGTTCTGTCGACCATGCCCCATTGGAGGCCACCATGCCCCAACGCCATTTGTATATTCTTCTGGGCTTTGGCGGGAACCTTTTCACCGAAGGTGAAGTTCTTCATGTCGACGACCAGCGTTCCGGTCTGCTGTGCGAACATCGGATGCAATGCACCCAGAACGGCGAGCCCTATGCACACTCTAAGGACGACGTGTCTCAATCGTTTCATCACGACCGAAAGAATAACACTGCGGTCATTTTCGTGCCTGTGATTGCGTTGACGCTTCTGATTCGAGCAGCAAAAAACCGCCAGCATCAATCATGTTTACGCATGAATCTACAGGGATATTGACACCACTTTGTTCTGCGGCTCTACTTCAGTTGCGGCGGCTGAGGGTGGGGGTGTCGCTGTCGCTGTTGGTGGAGGAGCCGTTGGAGGAGTTGGGGTTGTTGCTGTCTCCGACGCGGCGCAGGGTGGGTGCGTTGCCGCCGTTCTTGTCGTTGAGCTTGCGTTTGTTCTCGATGCGCGCGAGGCGGGCCTTGATGTCGTCGAACTCGCTGGTGTTGACGATGTAATCCGGCTTGGGTGGCAGAATAGTGGCGATCTCCTCCTCGGAGTGGGCGATGCGGTCCGGCGTCTGCGGATGGTCCGCGAAGAGCTTGGAGAGGCTACCCGGCTTGTGTTTCTCCAGCGCGTCGAGCTTCTCGAAGAACTGGATGAAGGCCTGTGGGTCGTAGCCCGCGCGGTACATGTACTGGACGCCGAGCCAATCGGCCTCCGCCTCGTACTCTCGGGAGAACTCGAGGAAGGTGACGGGGATGGCGAGCTGGGAGACCTCGTAGATGCCGTAGCCGGTCCAGGAGCCGTAGGCCACGATCATCAGCGGCACGGAGGCGATCTGCATGTAGTTGGCCTTGGTCATCTCGCGCGCGGCGTGGTGTGCGCAGACGTGGGCGGTCTCATGCGCCATGACACCCGCCAGCTCCGCCTCCTCGTCGGCGGCCAGGATGAGGCCGGAGTTGACGTAGAAGAAGCCGCCGGGCAGCGCCATGGCGTTGATCTCGTCGGAGTCGATCACCTTGATGGTGAAGGGCACCTTGCAGTCGGAGTTCTTCACGATGTTCTGTCCGATGCGGTTGACGTACTCGGCGACCACGGGGTCTGTGACCAGGTGGGCGGACTTCTCGATCTCCATGGAGTACTGCTTGCCGTTTGATATCTCCCAGTTGGTGGAGTACCAGTTGCTCAAGCCGCGCCCGCCGATGTTGCGCGTTCCGATGGCGTCCACGTCGTCCTCGCTGCCCTTCTTGATGTGCGGATCGAGGTTCTCGCCAGGGGAGGGGAGGGTGTCATCCTGAGAGGTGCCGGGTTTGGCGGTATCGGCCTTGGCATCGGATGGCTTTGTGGATGCGGTGTCGGCGTTGGTGTCGGCGTTGGACTTAGCGGCGGAATTATCTGAGCTGGGCGCGGCGGCTTGCGGGTTGGCGCCGGTGTCTGCGCTGGTGTCGTTGGGAACGCCGAAGTGCGGACGATCCGAGCTCTTCGCTGCGTTGGTTGCCGGTTGTGGGCTGGAGGATGCAGGCGCAGAGGCCGCGGTAGCCGGTTGGGTGGAGGAGGGCGTTCCTGCCTGTGCGGCTGCGGGGGGCTGCGCGGTTGTGCTCGGAGGCGCGGTCTGGGAGGCGGTGGAAGGAGCCGTCGTTGAGGATGGGGTGGAGGCGGATGGCGCGGGTTGCTGGGCCTGGATGATGGGACAGGCGGCAAGCAGGGCAGCGGCAAGCAGTGAGGCGAGACCGAAGTGGGTACGCGGACGCATCATCTCTCTCCGAGTAGGGGCCGCGCCGCCTGCGAACAGGCAGGCCCCATCGAACTGTTAGACGTAGTATGCACCTTTTTTGCATCGATGTGCGAGCGGCTGGCGGTGTGCAGGTGGCCGCGGGCGCAGGTTTGCTACCAGGTGTTGTAGGAGGTTCCGTCGAGCGCGGTCATCTCGGCACCGGAGTGTACGTCGTCGATGCCGGACTGGGTCTGGTCGATCGAACTCATGGTATCCGACTGGCTGGTCTGCCATGTGTCGTTGCGTCCGGTGATGGGGTCTGTAGGGATGGCCTTGAGGTAGCCGGCGGAGACCAGGTCGTCGAGCGTCTGCGGCGCCTTCTGCTCATCCACGGTGTAGGAGCCGATGGCGGTCCGCATCACCTGGAGATCCTCGCGGAGCACGGCCTCCTTGGCTGCGAGCACGTTGCGCGTGAAGACCGGAATGGCCATGGTGGCGAGGATGCCGATGATGAACATGACGATCAGCAGCTCGATCAGGGTGAAGCCGGAGTTCGCAGCAGCCGGCGCGGCACAATCGGTGCGGGAGGCGGCGTCGCCAGCCGGAAGCGCGGGCTTCGGCGAGCGGGCCGAGCGGGAACGGATTGTGCGGATGCTTACCATGTGTTGTACTTTGTGCCGTCCAGCGCGGTGTCGTCGCTTTTGGTGTAGACGTCGAAGACGTTCTGGCTGCCCCAGGATGTAGAGTCGGGGTCGTCCTGGTTGGAGCGCAGCCCCCAGTCTGTGCTGTTGGTCATTGGGTCTGTGGGGATGGCGCGCAGGAAGCGGACCTTCTTGTCTTTTACGTCCACGCCGTCGACCATGGTCTGCAGATCGGGCGGATAGCCCATGCTGTCTACCTTGATCTGGATGCCTCCGGCGTCTGCTGCGTCCTTGTACTTGTCGATGGCGTCGCGCATCTCCCAGAGGTCGCGGCGGAGCTCGCGTTCCTTCTGGCGTTTGACCTGGAGGCGCGCCACCGGCAGCGCCGCGGTGGCCAGGATACTGATGATCGTGATGCAGATGATGAGCTCGACGAGAGTGAGTCCAGCGTCGGGGGGGCAGGTTCGAGATTGCGGAGAGCAGGCACGAGCGCGGATGGCGCATCTCCGTTCTCGAATCCATCGACCCCCGCACTTTGAACTGTGTCCGTTCACAATGCACCTCGCAGCTTATTTCACATGAACCACGGCGACGGAACCGGTTGCGGGGAGGTTGCCCTGTAGGCTGTTCTTTGCGCCGACCTTGACCAGCGCGATGTTGGAGTCGCCGGGCGCGATGGCCTTGAAGGTGAGCATGCAGACCTGGCCCTGGCCATCCACGCCCTTGGCACCCGGTGGGCGCGAGGCCGAGATGGTGACGTGCCCGTTGCCGTCGTCGCGGTGCACGAGGGCGACCGCCTGGCCGTCGCCGCCGAGCAGTCCGCCTGCGTCCACGTTGACCAGTTGCAGGACCTTAGGATTGAACTGGATGTCGAGCGGCACAGAGAAGACATCGTGGGCGTTGGACAGATAGACCGAGGCCTGGAATGTCTTGCCGACCGCCTGGGTGGAGTTGACCGGCAACATGGTCATGGTGACGGGC
>JAJZDL010000115.1 GCA_021851465.1 Acidobacteriota bacterium | reverse complement strand
GTGGTGGAGAACTTGGTTGCGGCGGCGCGTGCGTTTGAGATGCGCGCGGGTGACTGGTCCTCGTCCTCGTAGCTGTAGTGGCGGGCTTCGGGATCGAAGTCGTTCTTTGCGGGGCGAGCGAAGCGGTTGCGTTGCGGGTAGGGCGTGGCGTAGGCGGAGCCGGAGAAGTGGCTGCCGGAGAACTGGGGCTGCGCGGGGAAGCTGCCGAGGTCTTCGATGAGGCGCGCTGGGACCTCTTCGAGGAAGCGCGAGGGCGTGCTGGCGTCGGGCATCTCGGAGCCATAGCGGCGGCGGTAGCGTGCGCGCGTGAGGATGAGCGTGTCCATGGCCCGTGTCATGCCAACGTAGCAGAGACGGCGCTCCTCTTCGAGGCCCATGGGATCGAGGAGCGAGCGCGAGTTGGGGAAGAGGCCCTCTTCCATTCCGGCGAGGAAGACCAGTGGAAACTCGAGTCCTTTGGCGGCGTGCAGGGTCATCAGGGTGATGCGCGCGTCGGCGGAGTAGGAGTCGGCGTCGGAGACCAGGGCGGCGTGGTCGAGGAAGTCGGAGAGAGATTCGCCACGCTCCTCGGCGTCCTGGGCGGCGTTGGCCAGTTCGCGGAGGTTCTCGATGCGGGAGAAGGACTCGGGGGTGGCCTCGTCTTCGAGGGCGCGGATGTAGCCGCTGCGGTCGTTGAGGAACTTAATGAGCTCGGGGAGCGTTGCGGGTGCGCCGGGGGTGCGGAAGGGCGTTGGTTCGTCAGCCATGATTTGTTTGGCGGCGCGGTCTGTGGGGCCTTGCGCCGTGCTGGATGCTGAACGGGATTTGCGCGCGGCGGGGTTTTTCAGCACGACTGGAGCGAAGGGGTTGAAGTGCGCGGAGTCGAGGGAGTTTTCGGCTGCGATGGTGGAGATCTCTTCGGTTGGGCCGAAGTCGAAGCCGAAGTGGAAGCTGGTATCGGAGGTCGGGGCGGCTTCGTTGGCGGGCAGATCTTCGGCAGAGGGTTCGGCTGCAAATTTGCGTGGATCGAAGGCTGTGCCCTCAGGGGCGGCGGCGACTGGTGCTCCGTATGAATTGAGGGTTGAAAGCGAGCCAGCTTCAAGCTGTGAGCTTGAGGGTTGCGGGTCGATTTCGTTCTGAGGGGCAAGATTGGCGGCGAGTTTTCCGGCGAAGTCGGGGCCGAGCAGGGCGCGGGCGTCTTCGATGAGGCGGCGGAACTTTTCGAGGGCCTGCAGAGCGCGGGGCGGCAGCAACTGGTCTTCCGTGGCGCGATCGATGGCGTCCCAGGTGCTGATGCCGGTGGTAAGGGCGATGCGTTCGAGGGTCTCCAGAGTGGTTTTGCCGATGCCGCGCGGGGGCGAATTGACGATGCGGCCGAGCGCGATGGAGTCGTGTGGGTTGAGGACGAGCTTCATGTAGCTGAGGATGTCCTTGACCTCGGCGCGGTCGTAGAAGGAAAATCCGCCGACCATGTGGTACTGGATCTGGTAACGGCGCAGGGCCTCTTCGACGAGCCGCGACTGCGCGTTGGTGCGGTAGAGGACGGCGCAGCGGGGGGCGTCTTCACTGGGGCTGGAGGTTGCGAGGCGGAGATATTGCTGGATGCGGTCTGCGATGAAGAGGGCCTCGTTTTCGCCGTCCGGCGCTTCGTAGTAGCCGATCATGCTGCCGCCCTCGCGCGTGGTGAAGAGCGTTTTTCCCTTGCGGAGGGTGTTGTTGGCGACGACCGCGGAGGCGCCTTCGAGAATGATCTGCGTGGAGCGGTAGTTCTGTTCGAGGCGGATGGTGCGGACGTTGGGGAAGTCCTTCTCGAACTCGAGGATGTTTTTAATGTCCGCACCGCGCCAGCTATAGATGGACTGGTCCTCGTCGCCGACGACGCAGACGTTGCGCGCGGGGCCGGCGAGCAGCTTCATCAGCTCGTACTGCGGACGGTTGGTGTCCTGGTACTCGTCGATGAGGAGGTATCTGTAGCGGCGGTTGTAGCGCTCGCGCACCTCGGGGACGGCCTTGAGCAGGCGGACGGCTTCGAGCAGGAGATCGTCGAAGTCGAGCGCGTTGGCCTTGAGAAGCTCCTTGCGGTAGATCTCAAAGAGGTGAGCTATCTTCTCTTCCATCGGATTGGTGGAGGCAAGGAAGTACTCCTGCGGGTCGATCATGTGGCTCTTGGCCCAACTGATTCGACCGAGTGCGATGCGGGGCTTGAGCTGCTTGTCGTCGATGCCGAGGCGTTTGAGCGCGGACTTGACGACGGCCTGCTGGTCGGTCTCGTCGTAGATGGCGAAGGTGCGTGTGAGGCCGGTGTCATTCACGCGCAGGGCCTCGATGTCGCGGCGCAGAAGGCGCACGCAGAAGCTGTGGAAGGTGCAGAGCAGGGGCTGGGCGAGGGAGGCGTGGCCGAGGATTTTTTCGACGCGCTCGGCCATCTCTTTGGCAGCCTTGTTTGTGAAGGTGACGGCGAGGATAGAGTCTGCGGGGACGCCGCGCTCCTCGATGAGATAGGCGATGCGATGGGTGATGACGCGGGTTTTGCCGGAGCCTGCACCGGCGAGCAGCAGGACGGGGCCATCGACGGCCTGGATTCCTTCGCGCTGCTGGGGGTTCATGTTTTCGAGAAGGCGGGACACGGGGGCGGCTCTCCAGTGTCGATTTTATCCGCTTGGTGCGCTGTCCGTTTTTCACACTTTGTAGAAGCGGAGCGAGTGGTATGCGATCGAGCGCGGTGCGAATGAGGAATGATGGATAATAGTGGTACCGATGAATTCATTAATGGATGACACTCTGCCCTCCGTCGCTTGCGTTTCCGAACCGGGGACTGCTGTATCTGCAACCCGCTCTTCTGCGATCGCGGCTGTGGCAGTGTTTTGCGGGTCTTTGGATGGTGCCGATGCGGTGTACCGCGCGACGGCGGCGGAGCTTGGGCGCGAGTTGGCGACGCGCGGGATCGGCGTGGTCTATGGCGGCGGCAAGATCGGCCTGATGCAGGCGGTTGCAGACGCGGCGCTGGAGGTGGGCGGGCGCGTGGTTGGCGTGATTCCGACGGTCCTGGTGAAGCAGGAGGTGGCGCATGAGGGCCTGACCGAGCTGCATGTGACCGACACGATGCACACGCGCAAGGCGATGTTCGGCGCGCGGTCGGATGCGTTTGTCGTGTTGCCGGGCGGGTTTGGGACGCTTGAGGAGGTCTTCGAGGTGCTGTCGTGGAAGACGCTGCGGCTGCACTCGAAGCCGGTCCTTCTGCTGAACACGAACGGGTTTTACGACAAGCTGCTGACGTTTCTGGACGAGTGCGTGGAGCGGGGGATGCTGAAGGCGACGAACCGCGAGGTTGTTCTGGTGGCGCGGACGGTGGATGAGGCGCTGGAGATGCTGGGGGTCGCCTAGCTGCGCGGCGGATGGCAGAGCGCACACTGGCAGACGCTGCGCAGGTAGGTCCAGGAGTAGATGCCGGAGTTGTGGCCGTCGTTCCATTTGATGCCGAGGGCGTATTTGCCTACGGGCGAGGCCTCGGTGGGGCGAGGCGGCGCCTGGTAGAGGGCGAATAGGGCCTGCGATTTGGGTTTGGGCTCGCCGGGGACGCGGCCAGCGGACCCTCGTTCGTTGTAGCAGTTGGCGCAGGGGCAGGCGTCGCGCAGCCAGCGGAAGTCCCATGAGCTGCGGTGGCCGTCTCGCCAATCGATCTCGATGCCGGTGCCTTCGGTGAGCTTGACGCGGACCTTGAGGGGAGTGACGGCGTCGGTTGGGAGCCGGTCGAGCTGCTGAGCGGCAAGTTCGTCTTGCCGGGCCTCTTCTGCGCTGACGAAACGGATGCCTTCGTGGCTCACGGGCGTGGATTCTCCAATTGGGGTTTGTCGTAGCGCAGCTTGAGGACAAGAATGCCGACGGAGAGCCCAAGCGTAACGACGTTGGACGCTACGATGGGCCCAGAACCAGTGTAGAGGCCGTAGAGCAGCCAGAGGAAGATCCCGATGGAAAAGACCAGGAAGGTGGGCAGCGAGACGTCGCGGGCCGAGCGCAGGCGCAGGACGCGCACCAACTGCGGGACGAAGGCGACGGTGGTGCAGAAGGCGGCTGCGTAGCCGAGGGCGTCGATGAGCGCTGTGCGGAGGTGCATCACGACTCCCTCCAGAAGAAGTATGCGGCCATGGCGCACCCGGTGACGACGACGATGGCGCGCAGGACGTTGGCGTTCATGCGGCGGGAGTAGTGCGCGCCCGAGTACCCGCCGATGCCTGCGGCGACCATGGAGACGAGGCAATAGTGCCAGACGATGGCACCCCCGAAGATAAACGTGACGACGGCGCAGAAGTTGGAGAGGCAGGCGGCGAGCACCTTGAGGGAGTTCAGCGCGTTCATCTCCTCGATCCCGAAGAGGGCGAGGGCGCTCATCAGCAGGAAGCCCGCGCCCGCGCCGAAGTAGCCGATGTAGAAGGTGACCGGGATGATGGCGAGGAAGAGCGGAAGCATTGCCGGGGTGCGCGCGGCATGGGGAGTGGCGGAGCGGCGGCGCAGCCAGCGCGAGACCGGGCCGCTGATCCAGAAGAGCAGGGATGCGGTGAGCAGCAGCCATGGGACGAGGTGCATGAAGGTGCGCTGGCGCGTGTTGAGGAGCACGATGGCACCGCCGGTGCCGCCGAGCACGGAGGCAGCGACGACGACGGCGAGCAGGTCTCGGCGGAGATCGGTGCGCAAGGCCCAGACGGAGGTGAGTTGGCCGGGCCACAGCGCGACGGTGTTCGTTGCATTGGCCTGGATGGGCAGGACGCCGATGGCGAGCAGCGCGGGAAAAGAGATGAAGGAGCCGCCACCGGCCAGCGCGTTCATCACGCCAGCGATGAACGAGGCCGCGACCAGCCAGAGGTAGGAAGCGTGCGCGCTGAGGCTGGAAACCATTCTCTCTTCCATTATAAATGGGTTGAAGAGAGGGTGCGTCGATTCGCGGCCCGGAGGCGCTTCAGTGGATGGGGGACGCAATGGGCATGTGGGGCGTGGCGGCGATGAGCTGGCGAGTGTATTGGCAGCGCGGGGATTCGCAGACCTGGACGCAGTCGCCGAGTTCGACCAGGCGCCCGTGCTGCATGACGGCGAGGCGGTCGCAGAGGTAGCGCACGAGCGGCATGGAGTGGGAGATGAAGAGATAGGTGAGGCCGAGCGCGCGTTGCAGGTCGCGCAGCAGGTTGACGACCTGCGCGCCGACCGAGACATCGAGCGCGCTGACCGGTTCGTCGAGGATGAGGAGGCTGGGGCGCAGGGCGAGGGCGCGGGCGATGTTGATGCGCTGGCGCTGGCCGCCGGAGAACTCATGCGGGTAGCGCGGCAGGGCGGAGTCGTCGAGGCCGACCGAGCGGAGAAGATTGGAGATGCGCGCGGGCAGGCCCTCGGGGGGCGGCTCGCGGTGGATGGCGAAGGGCTCGGCGAGGACCTGGCGGACGGTGTTGCGCGGGTTGAGCGCGGCGTAGGGATCCTGGAAGACGATCTGCATGCGGCGGCGCAGCGCGCGCATGGCGGCGGAGGATGCGGGCGGGAGGGGTTGCCCTTCAAAGTAGACATCGCCGGAGGTGGGTTCGACCAGGCGCAGCAGGATTCGGGCGACGGTGGACTTTCCGCAGCCGGATTCGCCGACCAGGCCGAGGGCCTCGCCGGGATAGATGGCGAAGGAGACGTCATCGACGACGCGAGCGACGCCGCCTTCGTGCGTGTACTGCTTGGTGAGTCCACGCGCTTCGATCAGCGGGAGCGGCGCCGGCGCGCCTCCGGGAGCGATGCGAGCGTCGAGGATAGGCATAGGCGGAATGGTAGCATTCATACGGGGCTGCGCAGTGGTTTGCGAGCGTGGCGAAGATTTTAGTTTCTCAATTTCAGTACAGGAGTTTTGCTGCGATGTCGGATGCGATCAGCGTTGCGGGAAAGACAGTTCTCATCACCGGGGCCAGCGCGGGGATCGGGTGGGCGACGGCGCTTGCTTTCGCGGCGAAGGGCGCAAATGTGGTGGCGACGGCGCGGCGCGAGGAGCGGTTGCGCGAGTTGTGCGGCAAGATTGCGGAATCGGGCGGCAAGGCGGCGTTTCTGGCCGGCGACGGCGCGGACGAGGCGACGGCGCAGGGATGCGTTGCGCTGGCTGTGCAGCAGTTTGGGCGGCTGGACATTTTGATCAACAATGCGGGGGCAGGGAACTACAAGAACCTGGTGGACACTAGCGCGACGGAGTACGACGCGCTGATGGACGCGAACATGAAGAGCAGCTTTTTGTTCACACGCCACGCCGCGCCGGGAATGATAGCGCAGAAGGGCGGGGAGATTCTGTTCATCTCGTCGGTGGCGGGGTTGCATGGCTATGCGGGCGAGGCGGTGTACTGCGCCAGCAAATTCGCGCAGGTGGGCTTTGCGCAGGCGCTGGACGGCGAGCTGCGGAAGCATGGAATCAAGGTGGGAACGATCTGTCCGGGCGGGGTGAAGACGGAGTTTGCGGTGGGCAAGGGACGCACCGAGGAGGGCGTGAAGAACTCCTACATGATGGAGCCGCATGAGGTTGCGGAAGCGATCCTGTTTGCATGCATGCAGCCGCCGAACGCGCGCATCCTGCAGATGACGGTGCGCCACATGGGTGAGCCGGGCAAGTAGACGTTTGCCGTGGGCTTGCCGGCTGCCTGCCATGCACGAGGCGACGGCCATAGACGGTGGGCAGAGCGACGGCATGTGCCGGTGCAATCCGGTTTCGTGTATGCTGGTTCACACCCGAAGGGGGGGAGCAACTCCTGCGGGGTTGATTTACGTCAAATCGGTGTCCTGGTACGGCGCGCAATCGACCGTGATCTCTCCCGGCAGGGATGACCCAGCGGTACGAGGCGTCGACAAACCCCAGGCGGGCCCGCCACAGCAATCGACAATTCCGGCTGTTTGAGCTGGAGGGACCTTATGAGTCAGACCTTTGCCATTGGCATCGGCGGCGCGGCCGGGCAGGGTGTTGCAACGCCGGGCGACATCTTTGCAGCGATCTTCAGCCGGCGCGGGCTGCACCTGAACGCCTACAACGCATACCAGTCGATCATTCGCGGCGGCCACACGTTTCTGACGATTCGCACCGGGGTGGACGAGGTGCAGAATCTGGGGGACGGGATCGACCTGCTGATTCCGCTGAACCAGGACACGATGGACCGCCACCTGCGGCTGCTGACGGCGGGCGGCGCGTGCATCTACAACGCGGACACGATCAAGCCCGGCGCGGCGGCGGACGGCGTGCAACTGTGCGCGCTGCCGGTGAGCACACTGGCCGACATCACGCGCAACAAGGTGGCGCAGAACACGCTGGCGCTGGGCGCGTCGCTGAGCATGATGGGGGTTGGTTTTCAATCTCTGGAGAGCGTGATAGCGTCGCAGTTCGGGCGCAAGGGCGAGTCGGTGGTGAAGGAGAATGTGGAGATTGCGCGAGCCGGATACGAGTACGCCACGGCGAAGTTCAAGCCATTTGCAAGGCCGCTGCCGATGACCGAGAAGCGGTATGCGGTGCTGAGTGGCAATGCGGCGATGGCGATGGGCGGCGCGGCCGCCGGGGTGAAGTTCTACTGTGCATATCCCATGAGTCCCTCGACCGGTGTGTTGCACTGGATGGCGGGCCACGGGCGCAAGGCGGGCATTCTGGTGCGCCAGGTGGAGGACGAGATCGGCGTCATCAACATGGCGATCGGCGCGGCACACGCGGGTGTGCGTTCGATGTGCGCGACCTCCGGCGGAGGGTTTGCGCTGATGACCGAGGGGCTGGGCCTGGCGGCGATGGCGGAGATTCCGGTTGTAGCGATCAACTGCATGCGCGCGGGGCCCTCGACCGGAGTGCCGACCAAGACCGAGCAGGGCGACCTGTGGCAGGCGCTGGGCGCGGCGTTTGGCGACTATCCGCGCGTCATCGCAGCGCCGCTGGACATCGGCGACTGCTTTACGCTGATGCACGAGATATTCAACGTCACCGATAAGTTCCAGTGTCCGGGGATTGTGCTGTGCGACCTTTTGCTTTCCGAGGGGCGGTTGAGCGTGGATCCCGAACTGCTGGACTTCAAGCCGCCGATCGACCGCGGCGAACTGATCGCGTCGAATGGCGACGTCCACGACGAGGAGTATCTGCGGTACAAGATCACGGAGAGCGGCGTCTCTCCGCGCGCGGTCCCCGGCCTGCCGGGCTATACGCATGTGGTCTCCAGCGACGAGCACGACGAGAATGGCGTGCTCATCAGCGACGAGTACACCAACCACGCCAAGCGCCGCGCCATGATGGAGAAGCGCATGCGCAAGGTGGCGGGGATCGAGGCCGCGGTGCCACCGCCCGCGCTGGAGGGGCCGAAGGACGCGGACGTGACTCTGATCGGGTGGGGATCGACCGATGGGACGATTCGCGAGGCGCGCGCGATGCTGGCGGAGCAGGGCGTCAGTACGAACCATCTGCAGATTCGCTGGCTTGTCCCCCTGCATGGCGATGCGATCGTCGAAGTTCTGCGCGGCGCGAAGCGCACCATTATCGTGGAGAACAACTTCAGCGGCCAGTTTGCGCGCTATTTGCGCAGCGAGACCAGCTTTGTGGCCGACGGCCACATCCGCAAGTACGACGGAGAGCCATTTATGCCGCACCATATTGTGCAGGCGGTGCAGGGGCAGCTTGCCAGCACAACCACTGTTTCGGTGCCAAACCACGAAGTGATGGTGTAAGGAGAAGAGAACCATGGCGACAGTTCAGATCACAGCCGCAAAGCCGATGGCGATGGCGGACCTGAAGGGCAAGGTCGATCCAGACTGGTGCCCCGGTTGCGGCGACTTTGGCGTGCTGGCGGCGGTGCAGAAGGCGCTGGTCGAGTTGCAGATACCCAACCACAAGGTTGCGACGGTGAGCGGCATCGGCTGCTCGTCCAACTTTCCCGGCTTCATCAATACCTACGGGATGCACACTCTGCATGGCCGTTCGTTGCCGGTGGCCAGCGGGCTGCAGATGGCCAACCACGAGCTGACCGTGCTGGTGACGGGCGGCGATGGCGATGGCCTCGGCATCGGAGTGGGGCACTTCGTCCACGCCATGCGGCGGAACATCAACCTGACGTATCTCGTGCTCGACAACCAGATCTATGGCCTGACAACCGGGCAGACCTCGCCGACCAGCCGCATTGGAATGAAGACCAAGAGCAACCCCTACGGCAATATGGACACGCCGGTGAACCCGATCACGCTGGCGCTGTCGTCGGGCGCGACCTTCGTCGGGCGGGGCTTCAGCGGCGAGCAGAAGCACCTGACGGAACTGATCAAGCAGGCGATCCAGCACAAGGGGTTCTCGTT
>JAJZDL010000114.1 GCA_021851465.1 Acidobacteriota bacterium | reverse complement strand
CCCCTTCGAGGAATACAATGACACCCATGTACGCTTAGTCCCCAGGGAGATCGACCGCAAATCCATTCTGCGTTTCGGAGAAAACGATCTTGGCAACGCGATAATACACCGAAAGCCAAAGTATCTGCCGCTCCTTCCTCCGGCCGATGGCAAATTGCTTCCCGGCATTTATCTGGCCTATCAGGGGGTACAAGGAGTTGATGAGCGTCCAGGGGCCATCTCCCTTACTATCTTTCCAAATTCTGGTGTCATGTCGAAGATGGTTGCCTTAGATGCCACGGCACCCCAGATAACCGAACCAAACTATGAAACACATTCCTCGGGCACTATCCGCTACAAGTATGGCGATCCTATCCAAATAGTTCCGGATCGCGGCATTCAGGAGTATGTTCGAAGGGTCGGGATGGAACTCATTCCGGCTTTTCAAAAAGCTATGATTCAGTCAAATCCAGCAAAAATCGATTTCCAATTCTATGTGGTGCATTCATTCAGTAGCCTTCGCAAGAATGGATTTATTCAGATAGATGGCGCGAAGACGCTTCCAATGAATTGGACGGGGAGTAACTGGAGGGGTCTCGAAAGTCCTTTCGTAATTCCTACGGACAACTCGCAAGTAGATAGAATCGTAGAGATGCCTGACGGAGTGATCCTGATACCGGATATAGCTCTCTCGATGTTTCACAACAAAGCGCAGCTGGCGTTTGCCTTGTCTGTCGCGGTGCAATCGATTGTGCAGCGGCAAGAGTACATCGCAGTTGGTGCCATGCAGTTTGGATCTCCGGACGAAGCTATGCCGCCCGCAGGAATCAGCTACATGGAAACCATGCAGGCTCTTCGCCTAGGCATCCGGCAGATGTATCTGGCGGGGTATGACATCCGGGAAGCGCCCTTTACATGGAAATACGAGCGCGGCGAGCAGGTCAATAATCCCGTAATCAATTCTTCACACCCGGATCAAGAGTTTCCTTGGTATGCCGCTTATGCGTTCCACTACATCAGCCAGTATTACAAGGACGTGGACTACAGCAAGTTGAAGAAGGGCGAGGCCGAATACCAGCAGTTCCTCGACGAACTGCGCAAGGCCGATCCCGAGGCGTTCGAGAATAAATGAACCCATCCACTGGCCTGCCGAACAACGGATTCCAGCAGAAGAGTTGGGAGATCCTTGGCCAGATCGGCCACTGAACAACGCTTCCTCCACTTGGCCACCGTCTTGGGGTTGATGCCATGTCGGCGAGTCGGCGTCCTCAGGCCCGCTTGACTTTTTGAATCGCTCGACGGACCGCCTCTGTCGTTGTGGCGCCCCGGTTTAGAACCTGCCCTACAGTGCCTCCTTCCATCCTCTGGAAAAGTATGCACCACCAAATGCCGGGACTAAACACCTAAGGGAGCTACCCAACATGCTGCGTTACTTCGCCTGGCGGACGGTCCAGGCGGCAAGGTCCTGCGCAGCCTCCAAGCCGTCGTACTGGCGCATCTTGCGGCCGTCGGCGTACTCGTTGTAGACCCATGGATCGACCACTCCGAGCACGACGCCTTTGCCGACGTGCGAGATCGCAATCATGATGTCGCCGCGGCTGGTGACGACGGCCCTGGCCGGGCCGCTGACAGTGATGGTACTGGTGTCCTTCATAAAGGCGGTAAAGCCGGCGCCGAAGATGCCGGTGCCGGGCGGAATGACGACCTCGCCGGAGGCATGGTCGTCGCCGACGACGTGGTGCGAGAGCACTGGGTTGAAGTGGATGCCGAAGCGATCGCTCAACGTATTGAAGTGAGTGAACTCGGTGTTGTCGCGGTCGTTGGAGAAGAGCAGAAGCACACCTCCGGCCCGCACCCAGGCCTCGATGGCGTCGCCACTGGCCGTGTCCATGAAGTGCGGATTGGGGTTTTTCGATGGGATGTCCGGCGAAGCAATAATGTAGATCTGCGCCTGGGAGAGCGCGGCGCGGGTGGGCGCGGTGGACAACGTGGCAATGTGCGCGCCGTAGCTCTGGAAGGCGCGGCAGAAGAGCGAGTAGCCGCTGGCCGAGTCGTCGTTGCACTTGTAGTGGTATAGTTCCGTCTGGCCGAGGGTGGTCTTGCGCGTCTGCGAGTTGAACCACGCATCCATCAGCACCGTTACACTGCGCGGCGCGGCCTGCGGAGCGGAGAGAAAGTCTTTGGAGCCGGCAAGCAGCCCCGTCTTTGCCGGGCCCGCCCGCGTGTTGAAGGGCTGCTCCATCTCCGAACCGGCGAGCAGGTACGCGCCGACGCCCTTCTTGTCCTGGTCCACCACCGGTTCGTGGATGTAGTAGTCGAAGTCGCCCGCGCGGTAGGGCTTGCCGCCTAATCCACCGACCTTGACGGTTCCGTGCAGCGTGATCGTGCCATCGGCATTGGCCGTGACGAACTGCTGCTGGATTCCCTTCCATGCGCGCCGGGCAACGGCATCATCGGACTGTGGAAGGTAGCCCATGCGCACGCCCTTGGCCAGCGCGTAGACGAACATGCAGCTTGCGGAGGCTTCGAGGTAGTTGCCGTTGCCGGATTTCGCGACACCAAGCCGGATGCTCCCGTCCGTCTGCCCCTGCGTCAGCGCCCCGTTGTGCGGCGGGCGATCCATCACCTGCCACCAGAGCCCGGTCCTGGGATCCTGAACTTTAACTACGGCGGCCATGGTTCGCTGGAATGCGGCGACCTGCGCGGCACGCTGCGGAAGATCCGGCGGGAACCAGTCGAGGACATCGACCAGCGCCATCGCGTACCATCCCATGGCGCGGCCCCAGACCTCGGGACTGAGGCCCGTGCTCTTGTCGGCCCAGGGCATCTGTTTCGACTCGTCCCAGCCATGGCGGAGCAGTCCGGTCTTTGCGTCGCGCATGTGGGCGTCCATCAGCAGGAGTTGTTTGGCGATATCGTCCCAGTCGGCGTATTGCTGAAAGGTTGCAGCGTACTCGGCGCGGAAGGGCTCGGCCATGTAGGCCCCATCGAGCCACATCTGGTTGGGGTAGATCTGCTTGTGCCAGTATCCGCCGCTCGGCGTGCGCGGCTGTAGCGCAAGCTGGTTGTGCAGGAACTGCGCTGCCTTCGCGTACCTCGCCTGCTGAGTGACACGGTAGAGAAAGAGGACGGCGCGGCCCATCTCGATGTTGTCCAGCGTGTGCGTGTCGGCCTTGTAGCCGACGATGCCGCCATCGGAGGCGATGCAGGCATCGACGGCAGATTTAATGTAATTGAAGATTGCAGGGTCGGCAGTGGTGTGCCATACAGCGACCATGCCATCGAGGCGGAAGCCGTCCTCGTAGCCCCAGGTGCAGGTTGCGGGGATGGCAACCGAATTCTGCAAGAGGACGGTCGCGGCCATCTTCTCGGCGGGCGTGGATGCGGCGAGTTGCGCAAGTGCGCAGGGGGTGAGGACGGTTCCGAGGATCAGTCTTGCGGCGAGTCGCTGGGTACAGCGCATGATTCGTTCTCCGCCGCTCAGGATACCGTTTATGTGAACTCAGTGTTGCAGGGCGAGGGCGATCTCGTGGGTTGGGATGGCGCCTTCGCGCAGGATCATCCAGGAGTTTCCGCCGCCGGAGAGATCGACGATGGTGGTGGGCGTGGAGCGCGCGGTGGGTCCGCCGTCCACGATCAGCGGGATATGGTTGCCGAGCTGTTCAAGGACACGCTCGGCAGACGTACACTCCGGCATTCCGCTGAGGTTGGCGGAGGTTGCAGTGATGGGCAGGCCGAGCCCTTCCACGACGGCACGCGCGATGGCCGCCTCGGGCACGCGCAGGGCGACGTTGCCGGTGTTGGCGGTGACGCGCAGAGGCAGGCGGGTGCCGGCCTTGACGACGATGGTCAGCGGGCCGGGCCAGAATCGTTCGGCGAGGCGGTCGAAGGCGGTGTCGATCTCGCGTGCGAGGCCGTATGCCTGCGCGGTCTCGGAGATAAGCAGGGAGAGCGGCTTGTGCCGCGCGCGCGTCTTGACCTCGTAGATGCGGTCGACCGCGCGCAGGTTGATAGGATCGACGGCCAGGCCGTAGAAGGTGTCGGTGGGCAGCGCGACGACGCGACCGGCGGCGAGCGCGCGCACCACCCGGCCAATCAACTCCGGCTCGGGCTCGTCCGGATGGATGCGAAGGATCTCAGCCGTCAAATTCTTCTCCTGTAGAAAGCTCTGGAGCGGGCTGCAAACGCGGCTGCAATGGAGAACAGCGCAAGACCCAAGACCATAGCATACCTCCGACGGTGGCCCCGGCGCAGTAGGATCGTGTCTTGGCGACCTGTGCTAGGGAGAAGAGGGTGCAGTGCAGTCGCATCGAAACTGGCCTTGGAAGAAGAGATGAGCGATACTGTGGACTGCGTCACATCCTAGCTCCCCCGTTGCGGCTTCGCCGGTGCTGAATGCGCCGGATGAGGCGTGCAGTGGCTCTGCCTGCGAGTTTGTTCGACATGAGTTCTCCTCCCTCCAGTTCGCCGAAGCGCCGCTCCCGTCCGGCAACGCCTAGCGCGCGGACGGCGAAACGTCGGGGGTTCGCGACGCGGCGCGTAGTGCGGAGATTGCTGGGCCTGGTTCTGCTGCTGGTGTTGGGGTGGTTTGGCTGGCTCTACTGGCAGATCAATGCCGTCGCGGGCGAAGACCAGGCGCGGCCAGCGGATGCGATCGCCGTCTTCGGTGCAGCGGAGTATGGAGGAAGGCCCTCGCCGGTGCTGCACGCGCGCCTGGATCATGCAGTGGAGCTCTACAGCGAGCATATTGCGCCGCTGGTCATCACGCTGGGCGGCGGCACCGACCTGGACAAGGGCATGACCGAGGGCGGCGTGGGCCGCGACTATCTGCTGGCCAACGGCGTCCCCTACGAGCGGATCGTCGCAGAGACGCAGTCCGTGGACACTGAAGAGCAGGTCGCGCGCCTGGCGGAGATCGCACGGCAGCGCAACCTGCACAGCATTGTCGTGGTCAGCGATGGAACGCACCTCTTCCGCATCCGCGCGCTCTGTCAGGGAGCCGGGCTGACCGTCTACACCTCGCCGCGCGAGACGCTGGGCCACATCGACGGCTACAACCTGGCACTGCGCTACTTTCACGAGATGCTGGGCTATACGCTGCTGCGGCTGCACCTGGACTACAGTTGGCTGCACGGCCGTGCGGACGCCTAGGGCCAGGTTCACAGTTCGACGCGCACGGTTCTAGGTGCAGGCGGCGATCCGGCAGGGAACGCCGCCTGCGGAGCGGATTCAGGCGGAAGATTTGGATGTGCGCGGCTCGACCTTCCCCACCGTCCAAACTGCTTTTGGTTGCAACGGGAGAGCGTACTGGGCCGGGTTGATTTACAATCGAGCCTTGAGCAGAGTTGGCATTAACGACAGAGTGGGAGAGGTTTTGCATCGAGCGGAAGTGCAGTCGGCTGGGATGAGGAAGCAGTACGGGATTCGGAGATCGCTCCACGGGGCGGCGTCTACCGGACGCACGGCTGCGACGGCTGTGGCACTGGCCGCAGTGCTGGCGGCGATAGCCGGGTGCGGCGATCAATATCGCCCGGTGGTGAGCGCGATCGGCCTGGTCGGCCCAGCCGCGCAGCAAAACAAATATGCCATCGCAATCGCGAGTCCGACTCCAACATCGAACGGACTGATGACCATGGTCGATTTTTCCGGCGACACGGTGATGGTGACGGCGCCGCTCGGCCTCAATCCGTATTACCTGGCCCTCAGTCCGCGCGGGTCGTACATCTACACGCTGAACAGCGACGATACAGTGAACTCGTGGGGAGTCACACCCAATTTCATACCAGGCAGCGTGCTACAGACCACGTTGCTGCCGGGGGCAAACCCGGCCAGCATCTTCCCGACGACAAGTTCCACCTACATTGCCGATCCTGAGTTCAATGCCGTCGATCAACTCTATGGAACACCGCCCGCGCTCAAGCAGGAACTGCCCGTCGGTACCGGGTATCTGCCGGTCTATATAGTGGGCCAGCAATTGGCACCGCGGATCTATGCCATCAGCCAGTCTGCCAGCGGCGGGCCAGGCGAGGTCTCCGCGATAGAAAATCCCTTCAGTGCGATAGCATCGCCGACGATCTCGGCCACCCTTCCCGTGGGCCGGGGACCGATCTATGGGGTGATGACAGTGGACGACCGCCGCGTCTTCATCACGAACCAAACCGACGGCACGGTCTCGGTGATAAACTCGCAGACCAACGCCCTGGACCAGTTTCCGGATCCGCAGCATACCTTCAAGATTTCTGGCTTTTCCATTGCCAACAATATTGTCACGTTCGCCGTGGCAAATACCTTTCAACCCGGGATGACAGTTGCGGCTGCGGGGCTTTCCATCGGAACGTACTTGAATGGGCAGACATTGACGGTGCTGCCGACTGGGCTGGGCCCAACCCAGTTCGAGGCCGCCTTTACCAATCCGAATGTTGCGTTCACTCCCGACACGGGCACGGTGGCTGAGCTGACCGGAACGATTCCAGTGGGCACCGCGCCGGTATGGGCGGATCTCGTCTCCGGCCTCAATGAACTGGTGGTGGCCAATGCGGGCAATGGCACGTCGCCGGGTTCGCTCTCGATCGTTGAAATCCCGCTCTGCTCGGCCTCGGTGCTGCCCATCAATCCGAACTGCGACCCCAACAACCCGATCGACGCAGCCAGCTTTGGACAGGTGGTGACGACGGTGCCAGTGGGCGTCAACCCGGTGATGGTCTCGGTGCTCAGCGACTACTCGCGCGCCTATGTGGCCAACGGAGGCAACCCCAGCCTGCCTTGCGGAACGGGTGCACCGGGCACGGGCACCACGCTCTGCTCGATCTCCGTGGTGAACCTGACCACCGACACAGTGACAGCGACGATCCCAATCAACGGCCACCCCGTCTGGATCGCCACCACAAATGCCGCGCCCACCGGCAAGGTGTATGTGGTCTGCAAGGACTCGCAGGTGATGACGGTGATCGAGACCGATACCGATTCCGTGGACACCACGATTCCGCTACAGGGCTACGGCATCAGCGTACGCGTTACCAGTCCTTAGTCAATCGACGGGCCGCCGACGCTACCAGCCCTTCTCGCGCCCAAGACGCTCTTTGAGTCGTACCGAGGCCCGCGATACGATGGATCGCGGCCTAGTGTGCGAAGTACTTCGGGTGCTGGCCCGCGGCCCAGGGATTGTATGCTTCGGCGAAGGCGGCGCGCCAGCGCAGCGGCGGGTGCGTGTCGAACCAGCACTCGAAGAGCGGGTGCGGCGAGGGATCGTCGAGCGAATCTTCGCCGAGCGTCTGGAACGCCTCTCGAGCGGCCGCCTGCGGGTCGGCGACGATGCCGTGGAGGGCCTCCTCGCCGTAGACATCGGCGTTGTGCTCGATGGCGCGGCTAAAGGCGTTCGCGATCGGATCGGAGAGCGTCGTTAGCGTGGTGAGCACCAGCAGCATCACTACCAGCGCGCCCCAGTCCTGCTGCGATGGGATGCCCCACGCTGCGCCGTAGCGCCGAAGCAGGGCGCGCACTGCATGGTAGCCAAGCCAGAGGAGCGGCAGCAGGGCAATGCAGGTGAGCGCGATGCCGAGAACGACGTGGCCGAGCGCGTAGTGGCCCATCTCGTGGGCGAATATAAATCCGATCTGGTCGGGCGTACAGCGGACAATTGTGGTGTCCCATACGACGACCCGCTTGGACGCGCCAAAGCCGGTGACGTACGCATTCAACTCGGTGGACTTGGCGCTTGCCTGCATCAGAAACATCCGTTGCGGCGGGATGCTGAGCCCGCCGCGCGCCACGATCTGCTCTAGCCGCTGCACCAGCGCGGGGTCCGCCTTGGCGAGCGGCTCAAACTTGTTGAACATCGGGTCGATGGCGTATGGCGTAACAAAGACGCCCGCGATAACGGTGAGCGCCGCCGGAATCCAGAACCAGAACCACCAGCGCGTCGGCGACTTGCGAATGATCCAGAACAGCAGCAGAACCAGCAGCCCTCCGATCAGCCATTCCAGCGTGAACGTCTTTGCAATGTCGCCCAGCCAACTGCCCCAGCCCTGCACCGAAAGGCCGTAGCGCAACGCAGACCGATGCGCGTAGACGTCCAGTGGAAGATTGAGCAGATGGGTGGCGAGAAGCAGAACAAACACAAAGCTGAAGGCCTGCGCCCAGCGGCCCTTTGCGAGGCCGACGGCGATGCGCCCCATGCGCTCGGCCGCGCCCAGCGCGAGCAGCAGGAGCAGTTGCGCCGGGGTCCAGAGTGCGTCCGCGAGATCGAGCGTCCGGCGCACTCGGCTGAGCGCAACCGCCTGTTGCAGCTTCGCGGGCGGCAGAATGTAGGCGGTCGAGTTGTGCTCGGCCTGGCGCTCGGCCCACGCCTCGGTCGGTGTATCGCGGGCGAAGCGGCTGGCCGCAATTGTAAAACCGGCGGCCAGCGTCGCCAGCAGGAGCAGAGTGCTGCAAAGGCGCATCGTCTAAACCTCAGAGCATAGGCTCCAGTGTGCTGCATGGATGCCGCCAAACGCAAAATCGATCCGTCTAAATAAAAGACGAAGCACGGGAACAGAAAGACAGCGGCGCAGCAGCCGTGTAGCATTCCGGTAGAGCGGTTGCAGGTAGAGTGGTCGTAGTTTTACAGACAAAGACGGAGCCAATGACACAGCGCACAGCAAACTTTTGTACGGCCAACCGAACCGCGGTCCTTACAACCGTCTCCGTCGCCGCGCTACTCGCCGCTGGCGCACTCGGCACGCAACGCACTGCGCTGGCTGCATCCAACGCCGCGCCTCCTGGCACCGCCGCGTCCGCCGCTCCAGCCACGGGCGATACCGTTCTGGTCGGTGCGCTGGATGCGGAGTTGCATCGCGCAATCTCTTCGCTGGGCAGCGATGGGGCCGCCGCGCAACAGCCCAAGCCGTACTTCATCAGCTATGCAGTGGACGACGCCAGCTCGGTGAGCATCGCGGCGGAGTACGGAGCGATTGTCAACTCCAGCCAGGATCGCGTCCGCACGGTGGATGTGCAGGTGCGGCTGGGCAGCCCGGCGGAAGACAACACGCACGGCGACCACCGCGACAGCGCTCTGACGACGTTGGAGCTGCCACTCACCGACGACCGCGAAGCCCTTGCGCGCTCGCTGTGGTACGCAACCAACCGCGGCTACGCACGCGCGCTCGATGGCTACCTGAAGGTGAAGACCGAGGAGCAGGTGCGCGCCAAGGAGGAGGACAACTCGGCGGACTTCAGCGTGGAGAAGCCAGAGACCGACCTGCTTCCGCCAGCGCCCCCCCTGGTTGTGGACCGCGCTGCGTGGGTGCGGCGGCTGCGCCAGACATCCGCCCTCTTCACTCAGTTTCCCGACGTGTACTCCAATGAGGTTGATCTGCAGGCGTCGAACGAGACCGAC
>JAJZDL010000113.1 GCA_021851465.1 Acidobacteriota bacterium | reverse complement strand
GTCCATCGTGATGGAAAAACCAACCGATACCGCGGACATCTTCGCCCAGCGATATATGTTCGTCAAGTGCGTCGAGATGGTCAAGGCCTTCCGTTCTCACCCGTGCGTCATCGAGTACTGCCTGCAGAACGAGATCGGCGCAGACCTGACGAACCCAGACACCATCGCCATCCTTGAAGCCATGCGCACCGAGGACCCCAGCCGATGCATCGTGCTGAACGACGGCTTCGTCGCGCCGCCGCGCAAGGCCGCGCAGGCGTGGTTCGCACCCTACGACGGCCGGCTGCACCGCTCGGACGAGGAACCATGGGGCGGATGGTGGGACCAGCACCAGGGCGCGGGCGACCAGTGGTACGACGAGTTTTATAAATCGCCCACCGACTTTACCTACAAGTCGCCGGAGCGCACGGTCATCAGCGAGTTCGGCGAGATGGAGGGCTGCGCCACGCCCGACAACCACTCGCTCATGCTGCACCAGTATGCAGACCCGCGCGGCACCGGCCTCGGCAACCAGCCGCCGAACCAAAGCTACGACCTGCGCGACCACCGGGAGATTCTTGCCGCCTACGACGCATTCCTCGACAAGTGGAAGTTCCGCGGCGCATTTCCAGCGACCGAAACGCTCTGGCTCTCGCTCGGCAAAAAGTGCTACGACTCCTGGCAGAACTATCTGGAGAACGCGCGCATCTCCGACGAGCTGGACTTCTGCGCCATCTCAGGCTGGGAGAGCACGTCGATCGAGAACCACTCCGGCATCGTGGACAACCTGCGCAATTACAAGTCCGACCCCGGCCCCATCGCCGGCTCACTGCTGCCGGTGCGCCCCGTCGCCAAGCAGCGCACAATGTGCGTCGCGCTGGACCAGCCCGCGACCTTCGATCTCTTCCTGCTCAACGACACATCGAAGCCAGCGAGCGGCACCCTCACCTTTACCGCCGTCACGCCCCTGGGCAAGCTGCTTCACCTCGGCGAGTTCCCTGCTCCCACGCAAACGCCCGACGTCTTCTCCTACCTCATCAAGGAGGCCTTCGTTACGCCGCCGCTCTCCGAGGTCGGCCTCTACCGCTTCAAGTTTGCGCTATCGTCCGCGCCGCTGGCCACGCAGACGAAAGAGATCTGGGTTGCCGCGCAGCCTTGCGATTGCACTGCCAATCCCCCGCTGCATATCGCCGTCTCCGGCATCTCGCCCGCCCTGCGCAAACAGCTCGGTCAACTGGGTTCACAGTACATCCTGCACGACTTCAAACCGGGAGAGAGATACGATGCCATCGTCTCGTCTGGCGTGGTCGGCGGCACTTCGACCATGCAGAATGCGGGCGACACCACGGGCCTCGAAGCGCAGCCCGGCGGAGCGGCCGGCACCGCGCGCAGAATGCCACAGCCGGGCGCGTTCGCCGAAGGAATTGTTGAGGCGGTCAAGGCAGGAACGCCGCTGCTTGCCATCCCTCAGACCGACGCGCTCTCCGATGGCGTGGCCAAGCAGCTTGCCGCCGCCGGGGCCTTCACCTACAACGGCGCCGTCGGCGACATTCGTGCGCCCTGGATGGGCAACTGGTACTTCGTGCGCAAGCACCCACTCTACGAAGGCTTGCCCGTCGATCAGGCAATGGGGATCCACTACCAGGCGCGGGGGCAGGCGGCGAACGGCCTGTTGATCGAGACCGCACCGGGCGGCGCTGAGGTCGAGATCGTCGCAGCATACTCGCGCGACCACTCCCGCCAGATCGGCGCGGGGACCTTCACCGCACGGCTTGGCGCGGGCAAGCTCGTCTACCAGCGTGTGCCGCAATTGCACCCCGTCCTGCAACAACGGTTCCTCGCCAACGCGCTGGGCTGGCTGACGCAATAGCGGAAGCTCGCCTTGGCATCGGGCAAGGATCTTCGCTTCGCGCGCGGCGAAGAGTCCCGCGAGACTCTCGTCGCACGACACACCGCGTCTTGGTCGAGGCTCCTGAACGCAGATGAGGCAGCCGCATTCGGCTGCCTCATCGTACGCCACGCATTCCCTCTCAGCTTACTGCTGGCTGGAATGTGTTGTATGAGTGGTATGGGTGGTGTGGTGTGCCGCAGCCGCGGGCTTGTCCGGCTTGGGCAGGACCACCGCGCCGTCGCTCATCATAATCATGATGGGCTTGGGCGTATAAGAGTCGTAGGTGCCGTCCAATGTGACCGTCTGGCCTGGGGCCGTGGCTGCGGCAATCTGTGCAGCCAGCTTCTGTGCGGCATCTTCTTTCTTTTTGTAGGCGGCCTTCTCGGCCGGGGTCGCATGTTCTTTCAGGTCGGGAATCGGCTCCGGCGGAGTCAGGTTGAAGGTGAAGTCCGCAGTCTTGGACTGCACCGCATCGTCCGACAAGGCAACCTGTACCTGCGTCGGAGTAGAAGCGACAACAAGCACGTTGGGAAACTCGCGGGACTTGTCTTTGACCGTGTTCCAGACCTTGGCGGCCTGGTCCGGCGTGCCGTTTTGCAGGATAAACTCCATGTCGCCGGGTGCGAGAGAGCCGAGATCCGGAGTGGTTGCAAAGACGTTGTTGATCACTTCGGCCGGAGTGGGCGCTGGCTTGATCGAGTCGAAGAGCCCCGCCGGCGGGTTCAGGTTGGCCGCGGCCGCGGTCGCGACTGCATCGTAACCGTCGGCTGCGCCGTGGTATTTGGTATAGCAGTACTTCGCAAGCGGAGTGGCCTGCGACTTGTACGGCTCAGGGGCATACGCCACAAAGCGAGACATATAGTAGGTGCAGTCAAGATAGTCCGGCGGAGTCGACTGGTAGTAGGCGAGGGCCAGGTAGTAGGTCTCCTGCAGATACGTCTTGGGGTTCTCGGTCTCCGTCAACGGAACGTATGCCAGTTCCTTTTTGTATGCGTCGATGGCGGTCGCGCTGTCCTTCTTGCCCAGCGCATCTTCGCCAATGGTGCTGTAGAAGATCGGGAACGCGGCGTCCTGCGCCTTCTTGAAGTCGGCGGCGGACATGCTGGCCGGTTTGGGTGCGGCAAGCCCCCGCTGCGCAAACCCCGCGGCGGCATCGAGCGCGGCCTGCTTGGCCGTTGCGTCGGTCATCGCGTCTGCCGCGCCCTTGCGCAGGTACGCCTCGTACGTCAGGGCCTGGATGTTCGTAGGATCGAGTTGCAGCACGCGGTCGGCAGCGCTCAACGTCTTCGCAGCGTCGAACCCGCTGTACGTCGCCATCAGGATCTCCAGAGTGCTCAGCCGAATATCGGGGCACGCAGAAGTGGGATAGGCGGTGAGGTATGCCTCAATGCCCGATGCCTTGGCCTGCGGGTTGCTCTGGTTCATTCCGTTGGTATAGGCCGTGTACTCGGCATCCGGCAGCGCACACGGCGCACTGGCCCCTTGGGCTGCCGACCCCAGGTTGACTGGTTGCTGGGCGAACGCGGTAGACAGACCCGATGCAATCGTGGCACACGCCAGGAGAGAGGCTAAGACTACCTTCTTCATTCAAGACTCCTCAGTCAATTTTATAAGTGCCTGCCGCCCAGTGCACCGGGGGTCAAGCTGGTTCTCCGCTCCGCGCGTGGAACCAGTCTGCCCGTTTGACGCATGGGTCTTCGCTTTTGACGCACGGACAGATACGATCCCACCTGAATCAGATTATAGAAAGCCCCGGTCTTTGTAGCAAGTTCCCGGATCGGCGGCCGGGATGCCCAGTCCAGGGAATCCTGGCAACACGGCCATTGCAAAATGGCCCCGACACCGCTTGCTATACTAAGCCCAGTCTCAGGCCGTATCCGCGGAGTTGCTCGGAGCGGCACTGGAGGGCACCATGAGCGTCACCCAGCTTCGCGTCGGCCAGCCACAACCGCCATCCCCGCAAAGAGTCACCTCCGACACCCTCCTCCAGAAAAAACTTGCCCGCCGGCCCATCGTCGCGCTCACCGCGTACGACTATCCCTCCGCGCGCCTGCTGGATGAGGCGGGCATCGACGTGGTCCTCGTCGGCGACTCGCTCGGCATGGTCGTCCTCGGCTACGAGAACACCCTCCCCGTCACCCTGGACGAGATGCTCCACCACACCCGTGCCGTGGCCCGCGCCGTTCGCCGCGCCTTCCTGGTCGCAGACATGCCCTTCGGCTCCTATCACTCCTCCTCGCGCGACGCCACGCGCAACGCTCTGCGCTTCATAAAAGATGCCGGCGCGCAGGCGGTCAAGATCGAGGGGGGAAGCTCGCGCGCCAAACTCGTGCGGCGGCTCACCGAAGCCGAGGTTCCCGTCGTCGCGCACATCGGCCTCACGCCGCAATCGGTCCACAGCATGGGGGGCTATCGCGTGCAGGGCCGGTCCCGCGAGGCCTTCGAGCGCCTCTCGTCCGACGCGCGCGCGCTGGAAGAAGCTGGGGCCATCGCCATCGTCCTCGAAGGCATCCCGCGCGAGCTGGCCGCCAGCATCACCGCCGAGTGCGGCATCCCCACCATCGGCATCGGCGCCGGCCCAGACTGCGACGGCCAGATCCTCGTCTTCCACGATCTCTTCAACCTCACCTTCGCTCCACCCGCAAAGTTCACGCGCCAGTACGCCGACGGCGCGGCCTTCTTCGCCGCCGCGCTCGCCCGCTATCGGGACGACGTCGCCGCGCGCAGCTTTCCCAACGACGCCGAGAGCTACCACCTCTCCCGCGAGGTCCACGCCGCGCTCGATGCCGCGCGCCCACACGCCCGCAAAGCATAGGCTCCTGCACAAAGTTGTTATCCTGGGCGCAACCCAACTAAGTTTGCCGTTCCGAGCGCATCTCAACCGAAGCTGTCATCCTGAGCGCAGCGAAGGATCCCCGCATCTCGTCGTTGCCTGTTCACTTCCAAGGACTCCTCATGCTCCTCTGCCTCACCCCCGCCGAGATGCAAGCCGCCTGCCGCTCCCTGCGCGCCTCCGGCCGCACCATCGGCCTCGTTCCCACGATGGGAGCGCTGCACGCCGGCCATCTCTCGCTGGTCGCCGCCGCGCAAGGCCAATGCGACATCGTCGCCGCCAGCATCTTCGTCAATCCCACGCAGTTCGGCCCCACGGAGGACTACGCGGCCTACCCGCGCACCTTCGACGAAGACTTTCAAAAGCTCGCCGCCGCCGGTGTCCATGCGCTCTTCGCGCCCTCCGCCGAGGGGATGTATCCACCCGGCACCACCACCTCCGTCGATCCCGGTGAACTCGGCAACCGCCTCGACGGCGCCTCACGCCCCGGCCACTTTCGCGGCGTCGCCACCATCGTCGCGCGGCTCTTCCACATCGTCCAGCCGGACCGCGCCTACTTCGGCCAGAAGGATGCCGCGCAGATCGCCGTGCTACGCCGCATGGTGCGCGACCTCAACTTCCCCATCCACCTCGTCGCCTGCCCCATCGTCCGCGAACCCGACGGCCTCGCCCTCAGCTCGCGCAACCGCTATCTCTCCATCGACGAGCGTCGCCGCGCCGGGGTCCTCTCCCGCGCCCTTGCCACCGCGGAGTCTCTCGCGCACAACGGCGAAACATCCGCCGAAGTCCTGCGCGCCGCCCTCCTAGCAACCCTCGCGACCGACCCGCTGCTGCGCCTCGACTACGCCGCCGTCGTCGATCCCGACACACTGCTCCCCCTCGCCGAAACATCCCACGGAGCGCTCCTCGCCGTTGCCGCATGGATCGGCGGCACACGCCTCATCGACAACCTGCTGCTCCCCCCGCGCGCCTGACTGCGCGCATCGCCTGTGGTACCGTTGGCATCGGAGATGACCTATGCATCCGCGCCGCTTGAACCACGCAGTCGCTCTCTACATGCTGGCAATCTTCCTCTTCGCCGCCGCAAGCGCCTCACTCGCCGCCGCGCAAAAGCCCATTCGGCCACGCCCCATCCAGATCGACAGCGGCAAGATCCTCGGCGTCCTTACACCGGACCGGAAGGTCGTCGCCTACAAGGGCGTTCCCTTCGCCGCGCCGCCGGTGGGCGATCTGCGCTGGCAGCCGCCGCAGCCCGTGGCAAAGTGGAAGCACATCCTCTTCGCCCGCGACTTCGGCCCGCACTGCATCCAGTCGGGATCCTACCCAGACATGGTCTTCCACGATCCCGGCCCCAGCGAGGACTGCCTCACCCTCAACCTCTGGGTGCCCGCCGACGCACGGCCACTTAAAAAATCCGCCCCCGGCAGCCTGCCCGTCATGGTCTGGATCTACGGTGGAGGATCCACCACCGGAGGCACATCCGAGAGCCGGCAGGACGGCCAGTTCCTCGCCCATCGCGGCGTCATCGTCGTCTCCATGAACTACCGCCTCGGCATCTTCGGCTACATTGCGCTTGCCGAGCTCACCGCCGAATCCACAAACCACGCCTCCGGCAACTACGGCCTGATGGATCAGGCCGCCGCCATCGACTGGGTACGGCGCAACATCGCGGCCTTCGGCGGCGACCCCGCCAACATCACGATCTTCGGCGAGTCCGCCGGTTCGCAGTCCGTCAGTGCGCAGATGGCCTCCCCCATCGCCAAGGGCCTCTTCAGCAAGGCCATCGGCGAGAGCGGCGCGCTCTTCTCCAGCTTCAGCATGACGCTCCCCACGCGCGCGCAGGCCGAGCAGGCCGATGCGGCCTGGGCCGAGCGCGCCTTCGGCTCCAGCCGCCTCTTCTACCTGCGATCCCTCACCTCCGACGAACTGCTCGAAAAGGCCATGGCGAAGGCCACCCAGCCGCCGCGCTTCCAGCCCATCGTCGACGGCGTCTTCCTGCCCGATTCTCTCGCTCACATCTACGCCGACGGCAAGCAGGCCCACATCCCCGTCCTCGGCGGATGGAACGCCAACGAGAGCCGCGCCAACGGGAAAATTACCGCCGCCAGCTTCACCGCGCAGGCGCAACAGCAGTTCGGCGCGAACGCGCCCGGCTTCCTCGCCGTCTATCCCGCAGCCACCGACGCCGAGGCCCTGCAATCGGCCAACGACTACGCGGGCGACCACTTCATCGCCTTCTCCACCTGGGCCTGGCTGGAGGCGCAGGTCAAGACCGGCGGCGCGCCCGTCTACCGCTACTTCCTCGACCTCGGCTCGCCCGGAGACCGCAACCACTCCGTTGCGCAGGGCGCCTTCCACTCCGACGACATCGAGTACATCTTCGGCACCCTCGACTCCCGCCCCGGCATGGCCATCCGCCCCGAAGATCGCGCCCTCTCCGAACTCATGCAGCAGTACTGGACCAACTTCGCCAAGACTGGCGATCCGAACGCCCCCGGCCTTCCCCAATGGCCCACCTACAACGCCGCCGACGGCTGGCAGGTCATGCACCTCGACGCCACTCCCGCCGCCGTACCAGACACCCGCCGCCCCCGCGACCTCTTCCTCGACAGCCAATGGGGCAGCACCGCCGTACGGTAAACACGCTGTCAAACTTCTTTCTCATGGCTGGAGCTTTACTTGGCTGCGGGATTGCCTTCCAACTCCTTCAGCTTCTGCTTTGCATTATCGTTGTCCGGGTCCTTTTCGAGCGATTTTCTGTAGTTGTCTATGGCCAATTGCTTTTGTCCCGATTTCATGTAGGCCTCGCCCAGACTGTCATATACATTGCCGGAATCGGGGTAATTCTGGACATTCAGCTTCAACAGGGCCGTCGCCTCGCGTAGATGCCCTTCTTGCATCAGCTCGTAAGCCCATGCGTTGACCGCATCCTCGTCCAGTGTGAATTCCTTGTTCTCTTCCTTTATGGCCGCATAGATCTCCTCAGCATGGTCGAAGCCTTGACGGTCAAGCTCCGCGCGGAAGCCGTCCATCGACGGGGCCACGCCTTTGGCGGCGCGGAAGCTCGTATCCATCATGTGCTTGGGAACGCCGTTCTCTGCGGGTGTCTTCTTCAAATATGCCATCGCAACAGGGTCTTGCTTTAGATATGCGTCCAAAAATTGCAGCGTATAGCGAGCGATCCAGGCAAATCCAGCAATTCCATCTTCGTTGCCGTAGTCCGCAAATCCCCCCCCTGCGCCCTCGTTACGCTGGTCCATCGAGGAAAACTCCCCATGGGTCAGCCCCAGCATGTTCACCGTAATCAGATCGCCATGTGTCCATTCATTCAGCACGTTCGGGGCCGCGAAAGCCATCTTATTGTTGCCGGTACTCTCAAGGTCTTCAAGCGTTTGCTGTCGGGAGGTGAAGAAGAGCAGCGGAATCGTCATCTGATCCGGGTGAACATCTCCTGCTTGCTTTACTAGCGCGGGGAAGTAACGCATGCTGCCGTCGAGCGAAACCAGCGCTTTGATGCGATTGTCCCGAGCAGCGGCAAACAGGTTGGCAATTCCGCCCCAACTGTATCCCGCCACGGCCACTGCGGACATGTCGGCATCGGGCAACGTGCGTGCGTATCCGATCAAGAAAGAGATGTCGGTCGCTTGTGCGTTGGCACCGGCAACATCGATGGTCATCTCTCTGGCCGACGCGCCCAAGCTCGGACTCGCGAGCACAACGTAGCCATGGCTCGCAAGGTATTCGCAAAGGTCGGCATTCTCCCACGAGACATCACTTAAACTTGGCGCGTAGACAACGACTGGAAAGTGTCCTGCCTTCATCGGAGCATCGCGTATGGCCCACATCGGCTCCGCCATCACGGGATCTTTGGCCTCTTTCGCTTCCTCCGCCTTGTCGGCGGCGGTCGGCCCGTCGAAATTGGTCTCTGTCGCGTTCAGGTCGCTGTAATCCATCACCTTCATCGGCGTGCCGGGACCAGTGTCCGCCGGATACCAAACCACTATCTGGAGCGGTCGAGCACGCTCGCCGTTATACGGCTTGCCCAAGTCGTCCGTCATCGCCCGATACGTTCGGGAGAAGTCGTACTGGTCCACCACCTTCAGGCCGACTGCATTTGGCCCAGCCTTCCCTGTGAACTGGAAGGCAGAACCGCTCTGAGCAAAGAGCAAGGTCGAAGCAGAAAGAACCGCGACAACTGAGAAAACCGCGCACATCTTTATATACATCCAGCACTCTCCTCAAGAAACGGTATCTTCCATCGATCACCTAGGTCATACTCATCGACATTTCTACCCCTGCGCCGTCGCCCACAGATCGTGCAGGTGCACCACACCCAGCGCATCGCCCTTCATCCCAACCACAATCAGCGATGTGATCTTGCGCGCCTCCATCAACTCCAGCGCCTCGCCGGCAAACGCCTCCGGCGCAATCGTCACCGGGTGCGCGTTCATGATCTCGCCCGCCGTGTGCGCCAGCGCGTTCGGCCCGTCTCGCTCCAGCAGCCGCCGCAGGTCGCCGTCGGAGATCATCCCCAGCAACGCGCGTCCTTCGCCGATCACCGCCGTCATTCCTAATTTCTTGTGCGACATCTCGTGGATCACCTGCGTCATCACAGTGTCCGCCGCAACCTGCGGCAGCGCGTCGCCGGTGTGCATCAGTTTGTCCACGCGCGCCAGCCGCCGTCCCAGCCGTCCGCCCGGATGCAGCTCCGCAAAATTCTCCGCGGCAAATC
>JAJZDL010000112.1 GCA_021851465.1 Acidobacteriota bacterium | reverse complement strand
GGGGGGGGTGGGGGGGTTGACACGCGAGTTTGCTGGGGTTTGGGGGGGCATATAGCGCGGGCCTTCAGCGCTGAAAGAAGCACTACATATCTTCAGGGAAACTTCTCTGGACAGGTTCTTATGCAAAGCAAGAGCAAGGGCTGGAGATTATTTGGAGAACGGGGCGGGCGGGGGTGGTTTGGCGGAGAGCGTCGGGATCCTTCGACTCCGCCTCCCGCGATGAGGCTGCGGGAGGCTCCGCTCAGGATGACAGATTTTATAGTTGTCGATAATTTGTGGCGACCCTATATTGTCGATGCGGGCTGGCGTGGCGCGGGCCTTCAGCCCGCGATTTGGGGCAGCGCATGGGGTGAGGCGGCGTCCTTTCGACGCTACGCAACGCTTTTGCCATTCATTACGTCTAACCAACCGGCAGCCAACGCACGGCTGCCGCGGCCCGATGCGGATGGGTATACTCGATACCGGCGTTGGCCGCCGCGCAGCGATTGCAAACAGACAACGCCCACAGCCAGGCACAGCCCACTTCGCATGAGGACCGACCGACCGATGGATACATCCAAGCAAGACTCCCGCAGATTTTTTGAGCGCATTCGCACCAACAGACTTACCGCGACCTTTGCGTTGCTGGCCACGCTCTCGGTCGGCATCCTGGCCGGCTCCATCTTTACCCGCTCGGTCAGCGGCAAGGAGGCGGTGGACTCCTCCGACGCACGCCCGCTGACGATCCCCAGCCCCATCAATCTGTCTACGGACTTCTCGCGGATCGCCAAGGAGGATGGGCCCGCGGTGGTCAACATCAATACCGAATCCATCCCGAAGGCGTCCACCAACCGGCGCTCGCGGCGCGGCCAGCAGGGCCCGCTGCAGATCGTTCCCCCCGGCGGCGACCAGGGCGACCAGGGCGATCAGGGCAACATGCAGGACTTCTTCAACCGCTTCTTTGGCGGCCAGGGCGGTGGGGGCGGAGAGGACGGCCCGGACGGCGGCAACGGCGGCGTACGCCAGGCGCTGGGTTCCGGCTTTATCGTCGATTCGCGCGGCTATATCATCACCAACAACCACGTTGTCGATAAAGCGGACAAGATCTACGTCAAGCTCTCCTCCGACCCGGAAAACGACAGCGACCCCGGTCGTCTGGCGCATGTGGTCGGCGTGGACGCCGATACCGATATTGCGGTGATCAAGATCGATGCGCCCGAGCCGCTGCCCACGGTCAAACTGGGCAACTCCGATGGGGCGCAGGTGGGCGACTGGGTACTGGCCATCGGCAGTCCGTTCGGCCTCTCGAAGACAGTCTCAGCCGGTATCGTCTCGGCCAAGGACCGCACCATCGACGATCCCGGCCCCGATGGCCGGGTCAGCCAGTTTCAACGGTTCATCCAGACCGACGCCGCCATCAATCCGGGCAACTCCGGCGGGCCGCTGGTGGACATGGCCGGTGAAGTCATCGGCATGAACACAGCGATCTACACTCAGTCCGAAGGCTCCGAAGGCATCGGGTTTGCCATGCCATCCAATACCATCGCCAACGTCTACAACCAGCTCATCGGCCCCGATCATAAGGTGATCCGCGGCTCGATCGGCATCAGCTTCCAGGGTGCGGAGTCCTCCGCAGTCAGCCGGATGTACGGCTTTGCCAACGGCGGCGTACTGGTCAACACGGTCACACCCAATGGCCCCGCGGCCAAGGGCGGCGTCAAGCCGGGCGACGTCATCGTCTCCATCGACGGAAAGCCGATCAAGGACGGCGATGCACTGGTGGCCGACATCGCCTCTCGCAAGGTGGGTACGACCGTGCAGATCGGGCTGTTGCGTAACGGCGCCAAGCAGACAGTCACGGTGGGCATCGCCGACCGGGCCAAGCTCTTTGCCGATGTGGGCAACGAGAGCGGTGACAACTCGACGCCGTCCGATAGCGATGCCGGCGAGAGCAAGCTGGGCATCACGGTCGCGGACATCCCGTCCGAACTGGCCTCGAAGCTCGGCATCCAGGGCGGAGTGATGGTGAACACCGTTCGGCCCGGCTCGTTTGGCGACGAGATCAACCTGACCAAGGGGACGGTCATCGTCGAGATCAACAAGAAGCCCGTCGGCAACAAGGCGGACTACAACAGCATTGTCAGCGGCCTGAAGTCGGGGCAGGACGTGGTCTTCGTGGTGAGGAGCACTGGGCCCGACGCCATCGCAGGCAACTCCTACCTCGGCGGCACGCTGCCGTAACTCGCATTGCGGGCGGGAGCGCGCGGCGTTTTGCGCGCTCCCGCCATCGCACTTTCGCCAACTGAAGCCGGGGTTCTTCCGGTAAGACTCCAAACGGCCAGGGGCCGTTTTTTTGCGTGGCGCGCAGCCGCAGAGGGCCTCTCGAAGATTTATGCACAGCTCTCTGTACTGCGAGAGATGAAATTGGCGTTTTCGTCCGATAGAGAGTAGCAGGAGTGCAAAGCTCCTCGTTGCATCCTGCGCTGAAGGACGGCTGCCTGTGCATGTACTGATTGTTGAGGACGACTCCGCATTGGGCCATTTTATGGACCAGGGATTGAAGCTGGACGGCCACGAAGTGTCCGTGGTAACGGACGGGGAGACGGCCTTGGAGAGCGCCGAGAAGCTCCCCCCCGAACTGATGATTCTGGATCTTGGCCTGCCCCGGATGGACGGGATCGAGGTGCTGCGCGAGATGCAGCAGCGCTTCCGCTCGACCTCGGTGCTGGTGTTGACCGGGCGCGCAGGGATGGAAGAGCGGGTCCAGTGCCTGGAGCTGGGGGCCGACGATGTTGTATTGAAGCCGTTCTCGTTTCATGAGCTGCGCGCGCGATTGAAGTCACTCTATAGAAGGCGCAGCCAGTTCGAGGACAGGGTGCTGCGCTTTGGCGACCTGGTGATGGACCGCGCAGAGCGCAGCGTGACCCAGGCGGGACGCGGGGTGGAGCTGACGGCGACGGAGTTCTCCCTTCTGGAATCGCTGATGCGCCGCCGCGGCGAACGCATCTGTAGCCGCGTGGAGTTGTTGCACGAGGTGTGGCGGATGCCGCCGAGCGCTGCCGCCAACCGCTCGGAGAGCAATATCGTCGAGGTTTACATCAATTACCTGCGCAAAAAGCTGGGCCGGGACGTTCCGGGGGCCGGCCATGCACAGGGACGGTCTACGATCCGCACGGTGCGCGGGGAGGGCTATCTGCTGGACGCAGAGGCCGAGCGAAGCACCAAGGCCGGGGTGCCTGGCCCTGCGTCGGCCCTGGACGCTGCCTTTGCGCTGAAGAGGTGCGCTGCGGATGCCTGATGCGGGAAGCATGGAAGGCCACTGGAAGAACGAGAACGGGCTGCGGATGAACGAGGCGATCCATGCGCTATGCCAGCCGTTGACGACCTTGCAGTGCCGCCTGGAGATGGCCACGCTGGTTGCCACGCTGGAGGGCTATCGCGAGGCCGTGGAGAGCGGCCTGGCGGAGTGTCGGCGCATGGTCAATACCGTGGATGCGATGCGTGAGATCCTGCACGCGGCGCTGCACGAGAGTGAGGAGCGGGAGACCGAGACGACGGAGAACCGGCAATGACGGCGTACCCACCGGGGACGTTGCAGGATGGAACGTGGGATGCCATGGCGAACACGGCCCAGAGTGTAGGTGCGCGCTCCGGGCCCGAGGGCGAGAGAGGCGCGACAGAGGCGCGGACGCTGGTTCTGGTGAGCGCGGACGCCGAGCTGCGACAGAGGCTTGGCGAACGGCTGCAGGGCCTACGTTGGCGTGTGTTGCAGGCCGGTGGCGGGGCGACGGCGATGCTGCATCTGGAGGCGCAGCCGGTTGCGGCGATCCTGATCGACGGTTGGCTGCCGGACCTCGAGGTGCATGAGTTCACGGCCCATGTGCGTCTGCTCTACCCGGAGATCGAGCAGATACACCTGGAGGCTGCAACCAGGGGAGGCGATCTGCCGGAGGAGATCTCTCGCAACGCCTGGCGCGATGAGCTGCACCATGCAATCCGCGAGGCACGAGATGCGGACGGAAGCCGCTACCCGGTGCGCCGGTTGCGGGCACAGGGCACAACCGAAGAGATGCTCAGGATGCGAGAGCCGGAGGCCCACCGCGCATTGCCGGATGGGAGCGTCACGGATGGAACGGTCTTGCAAGACAGCTTGAGCGCCACGCGCGGAAGGTGGCTCGACGTACAGGAGCAGGCCGCGGCCGAGCGCATCCACGAGGTGCCGCAGCGCAAGATGCTGCTGCCGGATCTGGTGGGCGATAGCCGCGCGATGCGAGAGATGGCGCGGATGGTGCATCTGGTGGCGCCGCGCTCCACAACGGTGCTGATCGAGGGCGAGACCGGGACCGGCAAAGAGGTGGTGGCGCGCGCCCTGCACCGGCTCAGCGCGCGTGCGGGCCGGCCGTTTGCAGTGCTCAACTGCGCGGCCATTCCCGAGTCGCTGCTGGAGGCAGAGCTGTTCGGCCACACTCGGGGCGCATTCACCGGAGCAGTGCAGTCCCGCATGGGGCGCATCGAGGCGGCCGATGGCGGAACGCTCCTGCTGGACGAGATCGGCGAGATGCCCGTTGGAATGCAGGCCAAGATGTTGCGCTTTCTGGAGTCCGGCGAGTTGCAGCGCGTTGGTGGAAACGAGATGACCAGGGTGGACGTGCGGCTGATTGCGGCCACACACCAGCCGATCCAGGACCGCTCGGACGAGGGGACGTTCCGCCTGGACCTCTATCACCGGCTGGCCGTCTTCCCCATCCATGTGCCGCCGCTGCGCGAGCGGATGGAGGACATCGCCGCGCTGTCGGAGTTCTTTCTGGAGCAGTTGGGACAAGAGAGTCCACGCAAGCGCCTTGCGCCCGGCGCGGCGGCAAAGTTGCAGGAGCATTCGTGGCCGGGCAACGTGCGCGAGCTGATGCACGTCCTCGAACGCGCGACGATCCTGGCCGGCGCCAGCCCCGAGATCGCCGCGACCGACATCCGCTACCGCCGGGCCACGCGCGGCTGAGCGAAAGGCCTCCGATCCACGCGGCAGGGGCCAGGGCATTCTTCCCTCTCAGTCCGGCGGCATTCTCCATGAGCGGTGCCTTGACCGATCCGCCACCGGATCCCGGACCTTGGCCTTCTCTTCTGCGCTACAGATCGCCACAGTTGCCGCAGGAGATACCTGAAGGTGCAAGGGCGCTCAGCAACTATGGTTTTTCTCACGATCAATCGATTCAGTTATTTAGTGCGGATTGCAAGAGATGGACTGGCCGATTCTGACACTCCCTGAGAGAAACCTAATGCAAGGTGGATGCATCTTGGCCATCGCCGTGCTTTATGTCTAGTTCAGACACACAATGTCTGCGCTCGCCTGGTTGATCGGTACGCGGGGAGGCTTAGGAAGCAATAATTCGTTGTTTTAGAAACGAGGCAATTATGGGAGATCGCACACTTTCGATGCAGGAAAGACCGAACAGAGCAGTAACCGGGTTTGGCGACCTTCAGGAGATGGAGCCTCTGGCCTTTCTATACCCGGCCGGGAGCGATGGAGGGAGCGCGTTTGGAGGTGGTTCACCGACGCAGCGCGACCAGCTTCTGCTGGAACAGCTCCCCACCGTTCGGTATATTGCGCGGCGCATTCACGAGCGCCTTCCACAGCATGTCGAGTTGGACGACCTGGTCTCGGCCGGCGTGGTCGGCCTGATCGACGCATTTTCCAAGTTCGACCACAGCAAGCAGGTGCAGTTCAAGAGCTATGCGCAGTTCCGCATTCGCGGGGCCATTCTGGACTCGCTGCGCACGCTGGACTGGAGCCCGCGCGAGCTGCGGCGCAAGGGCAGAGCGGTGGAGGAGGCCATCCGCTCGGTCACACAGAAGCTGGGACGCGTGCCCGCCGATCACGAGATCGCGCGCGAGATGGATCTGGGCCTGAGCGAGTATCAGCAACTGTTGGGGGAGCTGAAGGGCCTGGAGATCGGCAGCCTGCACATGGAACGGATCGAGGACTCTGGCGATGAGGAGATGGCGTACATCCCCGGTGCGCCGGACGAGGATCCGCTCTTCCGCTGCCTTCAGGGCGAGATGAAACAGCGGCTGGCGGACGCGATCGACAACCTGCCGGAGAAGGAGCGCATGGTGCTGACGCTCTACTACTACGAAGAGCTTACGATGAAGGAGATTGGGTTGACGCTGGGCGTGGTCGAGTCGCGCATCTCGCAGATCCACTCCTCGGCTGTCGTCCGGCTGAGGGCCGCGATGGCTGGCCTGCGCGCGGGCCGCTCCACGGACGCCAACCGGATGACAGCAAAGAAAAAGGAGGGGGCGGGCAGGATGGTGGCGTAAGCCCGATCGCTTGGGCCGCGGACTTTCCCTTCCACACTCTCCGCCGCAGCGCACGCCTGGCTGCCGGAACGAAATCGATTCGCCGCCGCCATACCCAAAGTGGCTGGGCGAGCTATTGCCGGTCGAATGAACTGGACTGGTTGGTGGCGAGCGAAGAGGTCTGGCTTGCGGGCGAGCCGCTCGATGAAGTGCTGGGCCCCAGGCCGAGTTTGATGAGGGCGCGGGAGTCTGGCACGAGTTTGGTCTGCCAGCTGTTGTCGGCTTGCATTTTCTCCATTGCTGCCTGCGTCTCCGCGTCCCAATGGCCGCTGGGTACGCCAGTAAGATAACCGGAGCGGACAAGCGCTTGCTGGATCTGTGTGGCGCGCTCATCGTCGATCGTCCGCTGGCCCTGCGCCTTGGCCTTTGCCGCGTGTTTCCTGAAGAGCTTGGGTGAGGTGGGGCCGCGGCGCGCATGAGTGGACGCGGTTGCGGGCAGCGATAAGCCAAGGACAAACGACGACAACAGAAGCAATCGAAGCAAACGCATGGTGCTAGCAGACCTCATAAAAGTACGACCCAGAGATTGTGGGGATCTTCCGAGAACCTTGCCAAGGGTATACCGCGGATTCGCGTTTTGGCAACTCGAATTGCGGCATCGACCGGATTGGAGGACACCGATCTGATACTGGGCGGTGGGGCTGATTGATCTATGCTCTTCGGCAATTGGGCGGAGCAGGAAGCCTGCCGAAGGCACTGGGCACAAAGTACGCTCACGCGGAATTGTCATCCCTGCCTGAGGCGAATATGATTCTTATGGATTCCATAACGGGTGTACAGGTGTGTTGCGCTTAACCCATCGAGCTTTTGTACTCAAGCCCTCAACGCTGGCATTCTTGATTTTTCCGCCGCAGGCGGTCTACGGGTCGCATTTGCAAACGGCCGCCGGAGCCACTACTCGATGTTGACGAACAGCACTCCATCTACCGAACACGAAACGACCGTATCCGCCCCGCAGAGCACAAACGTCCGATGGTTTGTCTGCACGCTGCTGTTTGCCGCGACCACCATCAACTACATGGACCGGTCTGCGCTTGCGCTGATCGAACCTCTACTGCACCTTCCTTTCATGGGTTGGATTCCAGGCGTTGCGCCTGAGTTTCAGGTCATCTATCACCTCAACTACGCGCACATCGTCGAGTGCTTTATGGTTGCATACGGCTTCGGCTTTCTCATCGCCGGGCGCGTCATCGATAAGCTCGGCACCAAGACCGGGTATGCGCTGACGATCCTGATATGGGCCTGCGCCTCCATCAGCCACTCGATCGTTACCAGCGTTATCGGCTTTTGCATTGCGCGCATTTTCCTCGGCCTCGGCGAGAGCGGCAACTTCCCAGCGGCCATCAAGGCCACCACCGAATGGTTCCCCTCCGAAGAGCGCGCGCTTGCCACCGGCCTCTTCAACTCCGGCACCAACGCCTCCTTTTTTATTGCACCGCTGCTGATCGCTGCCGTGACCGAGCGCTTCGGCTGGCACGCCGCCTTTATCTGCACGGGTTCGATGGGACTCATCTGGTGCGTCGTCTGGCTGATCTTTCCGTATAACAGGCTGCGCCTCGGCTCGACCCAGACACAGGCCAACCTCACCGCCGACTCCGCCGCCCACTCCTCCAACGGAGGCACGCTTCCCTACTCCACGCTTCTGCAACGCCGCGGCTTCTACGCCTTTGCGATCGGCAAAGGGCTCACCGATCCAATCTGGTGGTTCTATCTCTTCTATCTCCCAATGTTTTTGCACGACAACTATGGGCTGGACTTGGACCACGCGAAGTATCCGTTGATCGTTATTTACAGCGTCTCCAGCGTCGGCTCCGTCGCGGGCGGTTGGCTATCCGGCTTTCTTATTCATCGCGGATACACGGTCAATACTGGACGCAAGCTGGCCCTGCTGATCTGTGCGCTACTGGTCGTCCCCATACTGCTGGTGCCTCACTTTGGAGTGATCTTCCCCGCCAACCCCTGGCCTGCAATCGCGCTCTTCTCGCTGGCCACCGCTGCGCACCAGGGCTGGTCCGCCAACCTCTTTGCGACGCCCTCCGACATGTTTCCCTCGACCTCCGTCTCGACGGTTGTGGGGATCGGCGGCGCGGTGGGTTCGGCCGGTGGCGCGGCCTTCACATGGCTTGTGAGCCATTACTTCTCGCTGCATCCCATGATCATCTTTACCCTGGCCGCATTTGCCTACATCGCTTCCCTGCTCGTCTTTCAGATACTGGTTCCCCGTCTCGGAACCAGCGCGCGCAAGCCTGAGCTGCCTCTGGCAATCTGACGGAGATGGCTTGCCGACCTGGATTTGGTTGAGCGCGCTTCGGTCGCTGGGTGAGCGTTGGGCCACTGCAATCTTCCGTCACGGTTCGCCGGGGCGCGCCGTTGCCCCAATCCCTGCTAAACTGGCCATTCAAGCCGATGTCAAAGACCCCCAACAAGTTCTACCTGACCACGCCGATCTACTACGTCAACGCGCGCCCGCACATCGGGCACGCCTATTCGACGATCGCCGCCGATGTCATCGCGCGCCGCCATCGCCTGATGGGCGAGGACACCTTCTTCCTGACCGGGACGGACGAACACGGGCAGAAGGTGCAGCGCAGCGCGGAGGCCGCCGGAATCCCGCCACAACAGTTCGCCGACCAGGTCTCCGCCAGCTTCGAGGGCCTGTGGAGGCGCATGGGGATCACCAACGACGACTTTATCCGCACCACCGACGAGCGGCACAAGCGCGGCGTACAGCGCCTCTGGCGGCAGCTTGAGGCCAACGGTGCCATCTACCTCAGCAGCTACACCGGGCAGTACTGCGTCAGCGAGGAGACGTTTGTCGAAGGGCCACCCGGTACCATCGGCCCAGACGGCAAACCGACCGAGACCGTCACCGAGGAGAACTACTTCTTCCGCCTCAGCGACTACCAGCAGCCGCTGATCGAACTCATCGAAAGCGGTTCGCTGCGCATCCAGCCGGAGGCGGCGCGCAACGAGGTGTTGAGTTTTCTGCGCGGCGGCTTGAAGGACCTCTCCATCTCCCGCACCAGCTTTACCTGGGGCATTCCGGTACCGGGCAATGAGAAGCATGTCGTCTACGTCTGGCTGGACGCGCTGGCCAACTACATTACGGCCATTGGATACGGGGCTGAAGACCGCGACGATCTGACGACGAAGCAG
>JAJZDL010000111.1 GCA_021851465.1 Acidobacteriota bacterium | reverse complement strand
CGCGCTCTTCGCCTACGCCGCTTTGGAGCTGGTCGTCTCGCAACCCGCAGCACGGCAGCAGCGGGCTGAATGGTTGCACCGCTTCTGCGCGCGCACCATGCGCCAGATGGGCATTGTCGTTCGTCAACAAGGAAGCTTTCCCGAGCATGGAGTCGTCGTCGCCAACCATCTCGGCTACCTGGACATTGTCGCGTTCGCGGCATTGCACCGTTGCGTCTTCGTTTCAAAATCCGAGGTCCGTCACTGGCCGCTGCTGGGCTGGATGACCACCATGGCCGGCACGGTCTATGTGCAGCGCGGGCGCGGAGGCTCCGCGCTCCACGCCGCCCACAAGATGCAGGCGGCCGCAGACGCCGGCCTTCCCCTGGTCTTCTTTCCCGAGGGCACCACCAGCCGCGGCGACACGGTGCTGCCCTTCCACGCCGGGCTGCTGGCGCAGGCCATCGAGGCTGGCCAGCCCGTCACCGCGGCACACATCTGTTATCGACTGACCCAGAACAACGGCCCGCATCTCTCGCTGGCCGACCTCTGCTACTGGGACGATACGCCGCTTGCAGTCCACATCTTCCGCCTGCTCGCGCTGCGCGGAATCGAAGTCGAGCTGTGCTTCGCCGATTCCCCCATCGCATTCTCGCCGCGCGCCACCAACCGCAGGACCGCCGCCGAAGAGGCCCGCGCCGCTGTGTTGCAGCTCCGTGCCGCGGCACACATTCCGAGCTTGTAGTGTCCTGGGACCGAAGGCTTTTTATAAACGCGCCGCCCCTAATAATTTTGCAGGTGCTGTTCAACCCGAAATATTTTGCGGTTGATCGACTGGGCCACAGAGGTCGGAACACTTGCAGCGCGACCGAGGGCACACAGCCCGCTACGGCTTAATCACGATCTTCATCGAACCGGCCTGCGGGTGCGATGCCAGATCGATCGCCGCGGCCGCATCCTCCAACGCGAACCGGTGCGAGATCAACTGCGTCAGGTCGAAGCTCCCGTCGCGGTAGCCCGCAAACACAAGCTGCGCAACCTCCTCGTTGATCGCAACAGACGCCGAGTACGACCCCATCAGCGTCTTCTCATCCATGCACACCGCCGCCGGGTCGAACGCAGCCTCGCCGTGCTGCGTCGAGGCAAACAGCATCGCGCGTCCGCCTGGGCGGATTGCATCCATCGCGGTGCGGATCAGCGCGTCCGCGCCCACGGCGACCAGGGCCACGTCCGCGCCGCGGCCCTCGGTCGCGGCCTTCGCCGCGGCCACCACATCGCCCCGCGCGTCCAATGGCCGGTCCAGACCGAACCGCGCCGCTATGGCGTGCCTCTCCTCATACAGGTCGCTGGTCAGCACAGCCGCCCCCGTCCGCCGCGCCAGCGCCGCCAGCAAGATCCCGATCGGCCCTTGCCCAATCACCAAAACCGTCTCATCCGCCTGTAGGCCCAGCAGCCGCACCGCTTTGTAGCAGGTATTAACCGGCTCGATGAACGACGCCTGCTCGAACGGTATATCGTCGGGAATTTTAATCAATCCCGCAGTCTTCCCTGGCTTGCCTACGATCCAATCCATCACGCGAATGTACTCGGCAAATCCACCGCCCGCCGCCGCAAAGCCTGCCGTGCAGCCGACCTTCTTGTACGTCTCGCACTGTGCGAAGGTCTGCTTGCGGCAGTAGTAGCACTCGCCGCACGGGACATGGTGGTACGCCATCACCCGGTCGCCGATTGCGAAGTGCTCGACCCCCGCACCCACCATTGCAATCGTCCCCGCCATCTCGTGCCCGAAGATGCGCGGCGCGGTGTGCGAGCCGGCGTGGATCTTCTTCAGGTCCGTCCCGCAGATGCCGCAGGTGTCGATGCGCACCAGGACTTCGCCGGGGTCGAGCGTTCCATCGCCATTGAGCGGCACCGGGACCGTCTCCACGCGCACGTCGTCTACGCCGCGGTACACCGCCGCCCGCATCGTTGCCGGAACATCTTTATTGATTTCGCTCATCAATCTGGGACCACGCCTGTCCGATTAATTTCATCCACCTTGTCTGGCTTGTCGTAAACGAGAAAGCGAAAAATCGCAGCGGCCAAACAATCTGCTCCGCTCGCGCTCGCCCTGCCCATGCGCGCTAATGCAGGCCAATAGCCGGGACGCAAAAGAACGTGCGCTATGAATCTCGCCATCGACATCTGTCCCATCGCATTGATAAACGGATTCAGATTGGGCAATCTCGCGGTCAGATCGTCCGTAACGATCTTCATGCAGCAGACGGGAATGCCACGCATCTGCGCCAGTCGCGCAATCGTCGCGGCTTCCATATCCACCAGCATACCGCCGTAGCTCTCCGCCAATCGCCGCTTTTCCGCCTCATCCGCCACCCGCGCCGTTGTCACCAGTACTACCGGCGTCTCGCGCTCGGCCAGGGTAAACCTCTCCCCAGTCTGTGCATTCACCACGATATTCGGAATGTAGAGCGCGCCCACTCGCCCTTCATCGCGCAATGCGCCAGCCCAGCCAACCGACAGGACCACATCCACCGAACCATCCATCTCTGCCTGTGCAAAGGCGCGCGTTGCCGCCTCGACACCCATTCCAGCGCAGACTGCAACCCAACTGTCACAACCTGCATCCTGCGTCCACTGCGCGATAAAGCGCTGCCGGGTCGGCACGCGCTTCCAGCCCCTTACCAGCGGCTTCAACTCCCCGGGCATCGCCGCGATGATCGCTATTCTGCTCACGCACCCGCCTTTGTCTCAGCCTGCGCCGGCGGCGCGTACCCCTCCGCTAAAAACCACTCGACCGCGGAGCGCATTGCGTTGTATATCGGCACCGTGCGAAACCCCAGATCCCGCTCCGCCTTCGCCGACGACGCAAACATCTGCTTGCGAGACATGCGCACCTCTTCCACCGTCGCGCGCGGCTCCTTGCCCAGCAGCTTGCCGGAGATCGTCTCATCGAAAAATGCGAATGCCAGCGCCACCGCGTGCGGCACCTTCATCGTCGGCGAAGGCAGGCCCGTGATCGCCGACATGCGGTCCAGGATCTGTTTCAACGTCAGGTTTTCTCCGCCCAGGATGTAGCGTTCTCCCACGCTCCCACGCTCCAGCGCCACCACATGCATCCGTGCCACCTCGGAGACATCGACCAAATTCAGCCCCGTATCGACGTACGCGGGAAACCGGCGGTTCAAAAAGTCCACCACGATCCGCCCCGTCGGCGTGGGCTTCGCGTCTCCCGCGCCGATCGGCGTCGTCGGGTTCAGGACCATCACATGCTGCCCCGCGCGCGCCGCCGCTATCGCCTCCTGCTCGGCCATGAACTTCGACCGCTTGTACGGCCCGATCATCTCGCCCAGCGAGACCGGCGTCGTCTCGTCCACGATGCTGCCGTCGGCCTTGAAGCCCATCGTCGCCACGCTCGACGTGTAGACAACCTTCGCCACGCCCTCCTCGCGCGCAATCCGCAGCAACTCGCGCGTGCCGTCCACATTCGCCGCGTACATCTCCTTCGGGTCGCGCACCCACAGCCGGTAGTCCGCCGCCACATGCACCAGCGCATCGCACCCGCGCAGCGCCGTGCGCAGCGGCTCCACCTGCCGCAGATCGCCGACGACAACATCCGCCGGCAAGCCTTCAATCGCCGCCAGCCTGCTCGTCCTGCGCGTCAGCAGCCGCAGCTCCGCGCCCGCCGCCGCATACGCCCGCGCCACATGGCCGCCCACAAACCCCGTTGCGCCAGTAAGAAATATTTTCATGGTTGAACTGTTGTCATTCTGAACGCAGTGAAGAATCACCGTAGTTCGTCGGCAGCGATGCATCTGCATTTGCCGTGAAAAATCCTAGTCCAGCTTCTCCGGCTCGATCTGGATGTTCTTCTCCCCCGCCGCCTTCTTCTCCCAGTATTTCTTCACCCACGCCTCGAAGGTCTTCCCCGCCGCATTGTCGCGCCCGGTAAACGCCAGCGCCGCAATCTCCGAATAGGCAATGTTCAACTTGGCCTTCTCGTTCGTCGGAATGATGCGCACATACGACGTCTCCAGCGTGGTGCCGCTGCGCCGGTCGAAGAGATACCCCTGCACCTGGCTGCCGTCCTTGCGCGTCACCGTGATGTCGCCGCGGTAGTCGAACGCCTTCTCCAGCGCCTCGCGCACATCGTCCTCGTCGGCCAGCTCCGGCACCCAGCCCTCGAGCTGCTCGCGCGCGTGCCCCGCCGCAATCTCCATCTCGTCCGCGTTCACCTGCGCCGATCTCTTTTCCGCCTCCGTCAAGCTACTCACGCGTGGCCCCCTGCAACTCCGCGGCCTGCTCCGTCGAACCCGCATTCACGGCGGCGATCTGCACCAGTGGTTCACGATGCGCCTTCGGCCATTCATTGAGCAGCTTCTGCGCGTCCGCATCCTTATACTGCGACGGGAAGACATACTTCTTCGCCGTCACCAGAAATCCCTTCAGCGAGCTGAAGTTGTAGTCCACCGCAGAGGCCTCGTGCCCCGAGTGCACCATGCAGTTCGCGCACTTCGGGTTCCCGCTCTTCGCGCCGTAGTTCTGCCACTCCACCGAGTCCAGCAGATCCTGGAAGGTGTCGGCGTACCCGTCCTGCAACAGGTAGCACGGCTTCTGCCAACCGAAGATCGAGAACGTCGGCATCCCCCACGGCGTGCACTCGAAGTTCCGTTTCCCCATCAGGTACTCCGAAAACAGCGGATGAGTATTGAACTCCCAGCTCTTCTTGCGGTTCGACAGGATCGCGCGGAAGAGCCGCCGCGAACGCGCCTTGCCCAGAAAATGGTTCTGGTCCGGCGCCTTCTCGTAGGTGTAGCCCGGCGACACCATCATGCTCTCCACCCCCGCCGCCATCATCTCGTCGAAGTGCGCGCGCACGCTGTTCGGGTCGGCCCCGTCGAAGAGCGTCGTATTGGTCGTCACGCGGAAGCCCGCGGCCACGGCGGCCTTCACGCCCTCCATCGCAATGTCGTACCCGCCCTCGCGGCACACGGACAAGTCGTGGTGCTCGCGCTGGCCATCCACATGCACAGAGAACGAGAGGTACTTGCTCGGCGTAAACAGGTGCAGCTTCTGTTTCAGCAGCAGCGCGTTGGTGCACATGTAGACGTACTTCTTGCGCGCCACCAGGCCGGCCACAATCTCCGGCATCTGCGGATGCAGCAACGGCTCCCCGCCGGGAATGGAGACCATCGGCGCGCCACACTCCTCCACCGCCTTGAAGCACTCCTCCGGCGTCAGATCGGTCTTTAGGATATGTGCTGGATACTGGATCTTGCCGCACCCGGCGCACGCCAGGTTGCAGCGGAAGAGCGGCTCCAGCATCAGCACCAGAGGGTACCGCTTGCGCCCCTTCAACTTCTGCTTCAGCACATACGTCGCGACGGTCCAGGCTTGCGAGATCGGCACTGCCATCTTATGGTTCTCCTCTCCCGTTGGGGACACCAATCATTCAAAACTTAAAAATGCAGCCGTCCAGAATCACTCCACCTACTGGTTCTTTCTATAAGTGCCTTCTACTGCAAATATCAATTCCGGCTGCGTAGCTTGGAGAGCAGCCGCAGCATCTCCAGATACAGCCACACAAGCGTGACCATGATCCCGAACGCCCCATACCACTCCATATACTTCGGCGCGCCCACCCGCACCCCCTGCTCGATAAAATCGAAGTCCAGCACCAGGTTCAGCGCGGCGACCGCCACCACAACCAGGCTGAAGCCGATCCCGATCGCCCCGGAGCCGTTGATCGCGCTGAAGTGGAACCCAAAGAACCCCAGCAGCATCTGCAGCAGGTAAAACACCATTATCCCGCCAGTCGCCGCTACAATTCCCAGCCGCATCTTGTCCGTGACCTTGATCCATCCCGAGCTGTAGGCCAGCAGAAGCACAAAGAGTGTGCCGAAGGTCAGGCCCACCGCCTGGATCGCAAGGCCGGGATAGCGCAGGTCGAAGGCCGCCGACACGCCGCCCAGCACCAACCCCTCAAGCAGCGCATAGATCGGGGCCGTCACGGGAGACCACTCCTTCTTGAAGATCGTGGCCATGGCGAAGATCAATCCGCCAAACAGGCCGCCCAGCATCAGCGGCTCGACAGCCGCCATCTCGCGCGACTGGAGAAACAGGTGCCACGTCCAACTCGCCGTGGCGACCGCACACAGCAGCAGAATGCCGGTCCTGTTCACCGTGCCGTTCAGCGTCATCCGGCCCACCGCATCGATGGTGCCTCCGTACTGCGCGCGCGCAAGGTCGCCAAAGGTCTTCTCGCCCAGCGCCGGATTGGATGTCTTCATCAGTGCCATTGCTCTGCCTCCATCTTCACTGCGGCCCATAAATCCAGTCATGGCCGAAGATAAGTTCTAGCGTCCAATAACTGACAACTTATAGCGCATAGCTCATATCTTATAGCCTATCGCTAATAGCTTATCGCTCAAGGTTCAAAATCGCAGCTCGCATCTTATGGCTTATCGCTCACGACTTATAGATCGAGTTTCAAAGATCATAATAATGCCTGCTCCGCTCCTACCTCCCGCTCCATCACCCGCCTGTAAGTCGTCAACGCCAGCAGCGGAAAATAGTCGCGGTACAGGTGGTAGGCCAGATAGAACACGCGTGGGAACCCCGTCCCGGTGTAAATGGCCTCGCCGTTGCGCCCCTCCGCGGACTCCTCCCAGGTCCCGCTCGGCGTCTGCTTCGACACCAGCCAGCGAATTCCCTTGGCCACCGAGTCCGACCGCGTGTCGCCCGCCGCCAGCAGGCCCAGCACTGCCCATGCCGTCTGCGACGGCGTGCTCGGCCCGATGCCGCGCTGTCCGGGGTCGTCGTAGCTCTCGCACGTCTCGCCCCATCCACCGTCCGCGTTCTGCACCATGCGGATCCACTCCGCCGCCTGCACGATCGGCGTCTCATGGCTCCACATGCCCATCGCCTCCAGCCCGCGCAGCACCAGAAACGTTCCGTACAGGTAGTTCACGCCCCAGCGCCCGAACCAACTCCCGTCCGGCTCCTGTTCCCGAAGCACAAACTGCACTGCGGACTCCACTCGCTTGTCGCGCCGCGTGTAGCCGTAGGCCGCCAGCATCTCCAGAATTCGCCCCGTGATGTCCACCGTCGGCGGGTCCAGCATCGCGTTGTGGTCGGCAAACGGGATGTACTGGAAGATCATCTTGGTGTTGTCGCGGTCGAAGCTCGCCCAGCCGCCGTTCTTGCACTGCATCGCAAAGATCCAGTCCAGCGCGCGCTGCGAGATCGTATGTTGATACCGCTCCCGCGGGTTGCGTACCTGGTTCAACGCCAGCAGCACCTGCGCCGAATCGTCCACATCCGGATAGAACTCGTTGTTGAACTCGAAGTACCAGCCGCCCGGCGCCACGTCCTTCACGCTCTCCGCCCAGTCGCCCTTGTGGCGCACCTCCTTGGACAGAAGCCAATCCGCCGCCTTCAGCAGCCTGGGGTCATTCTTTCCCACTCCCGCCTCGCCCAGCACATACACCGCATACGCCGTGTCCCACACAGGGGACATGCACGGCTGCATCCGAAACGTCGGCGTCGGATAATTCGGTTCGCCCTCCGGGCAGTCGATGCCCAGCTTCTCGAACTCGTCCATGGCCCGGATGAACTGGGGATCGTCCTGCGTGTACCCCAGGCAGGCCAGCGCCACAATCGCATTCAGCATCGCCGGATAGATCGCGCCCAGCCCGTCCGACATCTCGAAGCGCTCCAGCAGCCACTTCTCCGCCTTCTTCAGCGCCATCTTGCGCAGCGGACGGATGTGGATGCGCTCGAACCAGTGCGTCATCCGGTCCAGCAGCAGAAAGAAGTTCCGCCACCCGATCAGTTGTTTGCGGTCCCACTTCAGCCGCAGATCCGCATTCTCGCGCCCACCCACAAACAACTCATCAATCCCCTGCTCCGGCGGCAGCTTCTTGAACGGCTTCTTCGCATACGCGATCGAAAGCGGCACCAGGATCGCGCGCGACCACGACGATATCTCGTAGATGTTGAAGTAGAACCAGTTGGGGAAAAGGATGATCTCCGGCGGCACCGCCGGCACGGCGTTGTAGTCGTACTGCCCCAGTGTGCACAGGTAGATCTTGGTGAACGTGTTCACCTCGGTCACTCCACCGTGCGCCAGGATCCACTCCCGCGCCTTCACCAGCACCGGATGGTCCGCCGTCCAGCCCATCAGCTTCAACGCCAGGTACGCCTTTACCCCCAGGGATATGTTCGACGGCCCGTTGGGATAGATGCTCCACCCGCCGTCCGCGTTCTGGTGGCGCAGAATCTCGTTCACCGCGCGCTCCATCTTGCCGCGGTCGCCCGTGCCCAGCATGGTATGCAGAAAGATGTAGTCCGACTCCAGCATCGAGTCGGCCTCCAGCTCGCCGCACCAGTAGCCCTCCGGGTGCTGCCGGCCCAGCAGCCACTCCGTCGCCCGTTCAATGCACGCCGATACCTTGTCCAATCCAAGGTCGATCCGCCCATAGCGCGGCTGCGCGGGCACCGCCTTCGGACTGCGTGGAAATGTGCTCATAGATTGCTAACTCTCTGATAATCTCCGGGCGCTCGCTCGCGCCCGGCAGGTTCAGCCTGAAATGGCAGCTCGCAGGCCTCTGTCAAAAGGCTGGCCTGCCTGGCTCTGCCCTCTACTGGCCGGGCGGCGGGGCAGACGCAATTGCCTGCACGATCTCTGGAGGCAACCCAAAGCGCACGTTCTCAGGCATCACCTCCACCTCGTCCACAGACCCGTACCCCATCTCCTGCAGATAGTCGACTACATGCTGCACCACAACCTCCGGGGCCGATGCGCCTGCCGTTACGGCAACCGTGTTAACCCCGACAAGCCACTCCGTCTGGATCGCATCCGCAGAATCGATCAGGTATGAGTTGGTGTCCAGGTTCTTCGACACTTCCACCAACCGGTTCGAGTTTGAGCTGTTCTTCGACCCCACCACCAGCACCAGGTCCGCTCCGTGCGCCACATTCTTCACCGCAACCTGACGGTTCTCCGTCGCATAGCAGATGTCCTGCGCATGGGGCCCGGCGATGTTCGGAAACTTCCGCTTCAGCGCGTCGATCATATACCGCGCCTCGTCCAGTGAAAGCGTCGTCTGCGTCAGGTACGCGACCTTGTTCGGGTCCGGCACCACCAGTTCCTCCACCTCTTCCACAGTCGATACCACCTGCGTCACCGTCGGAGCCTCGCCCTGCGTCCCCTCCACCTCTTCATGGTCGCGGTGCCCCACCAGTACCAGCGAGTAGCCCTCCCGCGAGAACTTCACCGCCTCCAGATGAACCTTCGTCACCAGCGGGCACGTCGCGTCGATCACCTTCAGCTTCCGCTCCCGCGCATGTTCCCGCACCGCCGGCGATACCCCGTGCGCCGAGTAGATCACCCGCGCGCCCTCCGGCACCTCGTCCAATTCGTTTACGAAGATCGCGCCTTTCTTCGCTAAGTCAGTCACAACATAGCTGTTATGCACGATCTCCTTGCGAACGTAGATCGGCGCGCCAAACGTCTCCAGAGCGATCTGCACAATGTCGATCGCGCGCACCACCCCCGCGCA
>JAJZDL010000110.1 GCA_021851465.1 Acidobacteriota bacterium | reverse complement strand
CTCTGTCGTGGTGGCGCTCCGGTGTAAAACCTGTCCCATAGTGCCTCCTTCTCACGCTCAGAAAAGTATGCACCATCAAATGCCGGGACTAAACAGCTAAGAGGACAGCATCGACTGTAGCGACTTTGCAATCGCGTCTGGGTCAAGCACGGGAGTCTGCTGGAATTTGTCCCTCGCGTTCGATGTCAGTGTGCTCTTTCCGCACCCATTTGACCCGGCAATGATGGTAAAGGTCGGGCGATTCAAGCGGCTTTGCTCTTGCCTTCAGCCTGTTTCTTTTCCTCTTCGAGAATCCACTCCAGCTTGCGGCGCTCCCACTTCACGCCCTCCTGGCAGTCCTTCTCAAGGCTTCGGGCAAACTTCTCGATGTCGAATTTCTCAAGATCAATTTCGTTTCCCATGCACAGATTCTACTCCACACATTCGTCCATCTTCAGCAATAATCTGCACCCGCGAGTTGCATCAAAATCGCCCCGCGCGGCTGATAAGCCATGCGGGACGATTGCGTTCGGGATGAAGTGCAGGAGCGGAAAGAAACACCGTGCCTTTACGCGGCCGTCTTGGCTTCCACCTGCTTGGCGTGCGCGGCGGTCGTACCGATCTCCACCTTCACCTGCTTCGGCTTCGCTGCCTCCTTCTTGGACAACGAAACGGTCAACACGCCTGCATCGTAGCCTGCCTTCACCGTGCCTGCATCCACTGTCTGCGGCAGAGTGAAGCTACGGGTGAAGCTGCCATACCGCCGTTCGATCCGGTGGAAGTTCTCTTCCTTCTCGTCCTTCTCGAACTTGCGTTCGCCCTTTACGGTCAGCGTCTGGTTCTCCACGCGCACGTCGAGGTCCGCCTGCTTGATCCCCGGCACCTCCAGCTTCAACACTACCTGGTGCTCGTCCTCATAGACATCGACAGGCGGGATAAAGTTCCCCATCGCCAGCGACTCCTGCTCCCCTTCCGGGCGAGCAAAGTCGTTGAAGATCGAGTTCAAACGGTTCTGCAACACGGCAACATCGGCCAGCGGCGAACGAAACGGAACAAATCGAGTCAGTGTAGTCATCTCAAAGTCTCCTCAATGAATTTGGTCTGTGCGGGTGCCACCCACAACCGCCCGAACAATCCTTTAGACACAATAGTAGCATAATGGTTGCATCTAATATGATAAATATACACTCATATTTTACATCGCCGCCATTGCCTCTCTGCTCCATCCCATCTCAAACAAAATAAATATGTTACTTGCCGATCCCCATCCGTCAATCCCTACTCCTCGTCCTCCTCAACCTTCAAATTGTCGTCTTCCTCTGCCTCTAGTTCCATCTCGGCGGGGTGCATCTTGCCACCTTTTCCCTCCACGAGAACCTGGATGCGGCCCTCCGCCTGCTCCAGTTCCTTCCTGCATGCGCCGGAGAGCTTCATTCCGTCCTCGAAGAGGCGCACCGACTCGTCCAGCGTCAGGTCGCCGCGCTCCAGCCTCTCCAGCACATCCTCCAACTGCGTCAAGTGCTCTTCAAAGTTAGCCATGTCCGCCTCTTCTTTCTCCGCTCACTCAAGCCAGTCCCAGCACCTGCGCCGCCGCGGTATATTTACCGAACGGCGCGCTCACCTGGCAGCCCTGCACCATCTTGCGCGCCTCGGCCAGCATCTCCTGCGCGATCAGAACCCCCTCTTCGCGCGCGGCCTCGGGAGAGGACGCGGCGGCCATCCGCGCCAGAATCTCTTGCGGCATGGAGATACCCAGGTCGTTCTTCAGAAACTCGGCGTTGCGTAGGCTGACCAGCGGCCAGATGCCCGCGACCACCGGAATGCGGAACGGCTCGATGCGGCGCAGGAACTCTTCCAGCAGGCGCAGGTCGAAGACCGGCTGGGTGATGGCGTACTCCGCACCCGCCTCCACCTTCTGCGCGAAGCGGCGCACCTCATGCTCGATGTCGGCAATTCCGGGATTGGCGGCACACGCCAGGGTAAAGCCGGTGGACGCGCCGATGGGGTTGGTGCCGAGGTCCAGCCCGTAGTTCAGGTTGCGCACGATCCGGGTCAGCCCAATGGCATCGACATCGAAGACCGCAGTGGCGTCGGGATAGTTGCCCATCTTCGGCGGGTCGCCCGTCAGGCAAAGAATGTTGCGCAGGCCGATCGACGCCGCGCCCAGCAGGTCCGACTGGATGGAGAGCAGGTTGCGGTCGCGGCAGGTGTAGTGCAGCACCGTCTCGATGCCCACCTGCTGCTGGATCTGAACGCAGAGGCTCTGCGCGCTCATCCGTGCGCTGGCCCGTGGAGAGTCGGGGACGTTGATGGCGTTCACCCCCAGCCGGTGCAGCAAACGCGCGCCCTCGATCTCCTTGCCGGTGTCGATGCCTTTGGGCGGAACGATCTCAACCAGGTGGCAGAACTCTCCACTCGCGATCATGGCGCCGACCCTGGAACGCTCGGCCAGCGGCGGAGGCTCCACTGCGCTCTCAATCCGCTTGGGACGGTAGTTTGTCTCGGCGGCGGCCATAGCGGCCTCAGAGTCTGCCTGCAACGTGATCTGCGCTGCACCGGCCGGCCCCGCGCCCGTTGCGTCCTGCCGCACCGATGCCTCCTGAGCCTGCAACGCGCGCATCGCAGACTTCATGGCGCGAATGTGATTGGGCGTCGTGCCGCAGCAACCCCCGAGCAGGCTTGCGCCCGCCTGGATAAACTTGCGCGCGAAGCTCGCCATGTACTCCGGCGAGGCCATGTAGATATTGCGTCCCTCCACCGCGCGCGGCATTCCGGCGTTGGGCATGGCGGCCAGCGGCAGGCGCGTCGCCAGGCGCATCCGCCCAATGACGCCCAGCACGGTCGCCGGGCCGGCAGAACAGTTGCACCCAATCGCGTCCGCGCCCCACTTGGTCAGCCGCTCGGCGGCGACCTCGGGGGGAGCGCCGTCCAGGCAGTTGCCGTCTTCGTCCACCGTCATCATCACCACGACGCGCAGGCCGGGCGCAACCGTGCGCGCGGCGCGGATGGCCTCGCCCGCCTCGGCCAGCGAGGTCATGGTTTCGATGACAAGCAGGTCCGCGCCCACGCCCGGCCCACCCTCCGCCAACGCTGCAATCTGTTCGGCAAAGGCGGCACGCGCATCTTCCAGGCTGAGCTCGCCGCCCTGCGGTTGTAGCCGCACGCCAAGCGGGCCGACGGCCCCTGCGACATACGCCTCCGCCGCCTGCTTCTCCGCAATCTGCACAACGCATCTGCGCGCTATGCGGACGCCGGCAAGGTTGATCTCGCGCACCTTGTCCCGCAGGCCGTGCCGCTCCAGCCGACAGGCGTTCGCGCCAAAGGTGTTGGTCTCGACGACCTCCGCGCCGGCCTGTAGATACTCGGCGTGAACTCCGGCAACAACCTCCGGCTGCGAGAGGTTCAGCTCGTCGTAGCAGCGGTTGATGAAGATGCCGCGATCATAGAGCATCGTGCCCATGGCTCCATCCGAGAGCACACGGCCACCGGCGAAGAGTCGGTCTAGCACGCTAGGCGCCGCACCGCCAGCCAACACCCGGTCGGTCGCTCCGTCCTTGGCGCTGCCGCTCGACTCAGACGCCGTTCTCTGCACCACACTCAATTCCGCATCTGCCATCGCTGTCCCCGAAGCCATTTTCTGAAACGTGCCGCCTCGACTTCCCAAACCGAGAAGCTCCATCCCCAATATTGTGTAGCTCCATCCTAAGCTACGCCCAAAATCAGCGCCAAACTGCGGCCTCGCAGACATTCGATGGCCTGCGTCCTTTGGTATACTCTGGGGGTAAGCCTAGGCGAAACCATGCACGACGAAGGTTGGAGTTGTCCACGTTGAAGAATCGAAGTCTCTTTGTCCGCCGGGCAGACGCCCAACCGTTCCCCAGCCCGTTGCCGGAAGCGCCTTTGATGCAACCTCCGTCCCCTGCACGCAGGGCCTCTGGCGTCGCCCGCCGGTCCCGTTTGCTCTATGGGCTGCTGCTCGCTCTGTCCACGCTCGGTCTCTGCTCTTGTTATCCCCCGTACTACTACTACTACAAGTTTCCCCAGTACAACTTCGCGGGCAGGCCGGAGCCGCCCAGCATGTTGGCCCAGCGCGTGATGATCGGCGTCAGCGCCAACGGCACCTCCGGCAGCCTGCAAATCGTCGATGCCCAGCGCGACCTGCGGAACAATATCCAGAACACGATCCCAGAATGGTCGATCAGCGGCTACTCGTCGGGCTATCCCGGCACCATCATGAACTACCCCGCGGAGATGGTCGGCTTCGTCTACTCCAATAGCGATGGAAGCCTGACCAAGATCAATTACTCCACTGAAACGTCTGCCGGTCAGGTCGGTACATTCCAGTCCGGAGCGGGGGCGATTGCAATACCGTCGTCGTTCGGCCACTACTACGCGGCCGAGGAGGCCGCGGGTTTGCTGGAGATATTCGACAATCTGACAGGGCAGAGCTACGCGCTCAACCTACCCAATGTATTCAAAGTCATGGCAAATACCGGGGACACGGTTGCGCTCGCCATGGTGCACAACTCCAATGTTCTGTACCGCGTCTTCAAGTTGAACCAGAACGAGTACCCAACCCAGCAGGCGGCCATTGCGGCCACCGGCTCGGTCGATTGCGAACCCAGCCTGGATCCCGTCTACTGCGTGGTTCAGGTGCCGGGGAGCTACGACCAGCCGACGAACGTCTACTTCTCGCTGGATGGCACCACGGCCTATGTACTGAACTGCGGTCCCGAGTGCGGCGGAACGACGGCCAGCGTCACGCTACTCGAGCAAGGCCCGCTGAATGAACTCGTGATCCCATCCTCGCCCGTACAACCCAACCCCATGGTTCCCAATGTCCCCAACCCGGTCCTCGTGCCGGGAGGCGTTACCGATGCGATCTCCGACGGCACAACGCTCTACCTCTCCGGCCAGCAGATTCAGCCGGACGGCCTCTTCGAGGGCTTCCTCTCTACCATGAACCAGACGACAGACACCATCACAGGCGTGTATCCCATCTCCGATGGAAACCACTCCAAGATGCTCTTCGCCGACAACAACACACTCTGGGTTGGATCGCAGTTATGCGCTACCGGCGAACGCGCCAAGCAGGGAGTGAACTATAACTGTCTGACGATGGTCAACCTCAGCACCCTGGCCGCATGTCCGCACGCGTCCTACAGCCTGGCATCCCCGCCGGCCGCCTGCCCGCAGATCATCCCCAACGTCACGCCGGGGTCTCCGACCGCTATCGTGCCCTATCCAAACCAGAACAACAACCTGTACTACTACGGTAGCCTCACCGGCATCTGCTGGGTGCAGAACTTCAACAAGGTCTACACCGCCTACGGCGGACAGGTGCACATCTTCAGTACCGTCGATGGCTCAGAGATGGACAACGAGTTCGTTGTGGTGCAGGGCACGGCGCTCGACGTCGCCTACATGGACGCCCTCTCCGACGGCGCCAACTAAGAGGATAAAGACTGGACGGAGATCGGGCTCAATGATGGAGAGGCGATAGGCCAGGCGTTTGGAGTTCCCGAAACGGTCCAGGCGGCGCGGACGCTGAGGTATGTCCACCGTGCCAATCAGGGGGAGATCGGCGATCCGAATGCGTGGCCCGCAGTGGTTGGCGTGTCGCATAAATAGCGCGATAAGCCTACAGCGAACCTTCGACTAGGGTATTGAATTGGTAATTAAACAAGGGAAGGTGAACCCGACCACCGCTGCCGACTATATGTGCGGGATGGCGACCGGGAGTTGCGAGCAGCGGGAGCAAAAGGTAAGTGTTTATTGCGCGATTGTCGCAGGCTGTTGGTCTATTCGCTGGGACGATTTGCGGCTCGAGGGCCAGCACAAGCGTGCAACTCTACGCTTGAACACGACATCTGTAACTGTTTTACGACTGTGATTGAAGGCTTGCTGCAGTTCGGCGTCGTACCCAAAGAAGGCCCACGGCACAGTTTTGCGGCAGTGTTCTAACACATCATTAACATATTTTTTCGGAGCGCTGATCGACAGATCTCCTACTTCGAAATGGAGAACGGCTTCGTGAGATTTCATGTATGGAATGAGATTCATTCGGTATGTTGTTTGTTTCCGATAGCCCCATAGGAGATGGTCTAACCGAAACAGGTTGAATGTGGTTGCGTGGCGGACGATTACGAAGTTTCGAGTTATCGCGATGCCATTTTTTTTGAAGAGGACGGATGTATCCGACTCGCGTTGAGCTGAAGCGATGATGCGGTCGCGGTCTGTCCATTTCTCGACGGTTTGCACGACGGGGTGCTGCGATATGTCTTTCGCGAGGTTGTAGGTGGGCCTGAAGAATAGCCACAGAGTCACAATGTATGGTGCCAATAGAAGAATTCCCGGCCACCCGGATTGCAAAGAAACGTCGCAAGCATACGCGATAGCCACTGCAATAGGCATGCTTATCAACCACCGCACGATTTTCCGGCGAACCTGTTTCCCGCACTCTTGGGTGCCCCAATCTCCGGACATGGTTACTTCGTTGAGTGATTGCAGGCGCTTCCATGCAGACCGCAAACCATAAACGGCTGCGCACGCTAGGCCGAGCAGAAGCATCCACACTAGTGCTTGGACTGGATCGCTGCCGAGCGCGTCTTCGTATGTGAGGTCGATGACGCGATTGGCGACGTGAGCAACGACAAGTCCAGCAGCAAAAGCTAACGCGAGCCAAAGCAGCGGTTGTTGTTTTAGTTTGTCGAACATAAGTGCGGATCATTATACCGATTCGTTTTTAGTTGTCTTCTACTTTCCGGACGATTTTCCGGACGGTTCGCTGATCCCGCAGAAATCTTAGCCCTACAAGGGACCTTCTATCAGGGTGGTGAACTCGTAATCCAAGCTGATGAATCCGTGATCGTTGTCCATGTGCTCTACCTCCAAGGCGATCTTGTGGATATGTATAGACTTGCTGTATTCTCCGCTGCCGTCCCAGTATGCTCCGGTGAACAGCTTCCAGGACCCTTCAATATCCGTCCACTTGATTTCTGAGCCGCTGCCCCCTATCACATATAAAACTTTGCCATATTTATCTTCCAGGCCCGCTTTCAGCGTGTCGAATGAATCGCGTAAATCTTCCCCGTCGGACTTAGTGGGCATTGTTTTGCTCCACGCGTTTATGGACCACAGCCTTCCATTCTGGTCAAAAAAACAATCGTAGTACTCAAAATAAACGCTCCGCATCGGCACGGTGCTGAACAGGATTTCGTCTTTGGACTGGCTCACTATGGCACTCGGCCCAATCTTTTGAACCACGTCACTGCGAGACATTCCGGCTTCAAGCCCAAATGGCCCCGCGTAACAAACGCTAGAGAACGCTAAAGCACAATACAGTAGAACCGCACAACGAAGTTTTTGCATGGCGCGGAAATTTTATCACGGTCGCCTTTGGGCGGCCTATTTTGTTGGGGCTTTGTTGCCGGAAAGCAGTTTTTTGTCGATGGCCATCACCACCACAACCCGCAAGGCGACGTTGCCGGGGACGGCGCGACGACCGTTTTCCCCCTTCGCTTTCAAGATCTTCCTGCCCACCGATCTCCATGTCGTCACGGTCGACGAGAGCGGCAACCTGGTCCTGCTGGCGCTGGGGACGGACTACAGCGCCGTGCTGAACGCGGACCGGGACACGAGTCCAGGCGGCTCCATGTAAAAGCGCCAAAGGCGCGCTCTATCCCAGCCTGAGGCAAAGCCCCAGGTTCAAGGCCAGCCAAACCCCAGAGGGCTGTCTGCCCGGCCTATAACTCCGGCTTCGCTCTCAGCCGCGCCAGGTCGCGCAGATATTGCTTCAGCGGGCGCGCTGGCCTGCCCCAAAAGACCTGGCCTGGGCCGCGCACCTTCTTGTGGCTAAGCACACCCGCACCTCCGCCGAGCACCACGCCTGCACCGACACGCGCATGTTCTCCCAGCCCCACCTGGCCACCTAGTATCGCTCCATCTTCAATGACACAGGAGCCGGAGATCCCCGTCTGCGCCGCGATGACGACGTTGCGCCCCACAACGCAGTTGTGCGCAATATGCACCAGGTTGTCGATCTTCGTCCCCGCGCCAATCCGCGTTTCGCCCAAGGCGCCTCGGTCGATGGTGCTATTGGCTCCGATCTCCACATCGTTCTCGACCGCCAGGGTCCCCTGCTGCGGAAACGCAATGTACTCGCCGGTGGCCGAGTTGCGCGCGTAGCCGAATCCTGTGGCTCCCAGCACCGCCCCCGCCTGCACCACAACGCGATCGCCGATCTTTGTATCTGCGTAAATGGTGACATTGGCCAGGATCTCGCACTCCTCGCCGATAACGACTCCGTCGCCAACCACAACGTGTGCGCCAATGCTCGTGCCACACCCCAGTTGCACGCCAACACCGACAACCGCCGTGGGATGGATGTACGCGGCGGAGTCGCCTACGGACGATTCGCGAGAGCGCAAATGACGCGCCGCCAGTGCGAAGGAGTACCGCGGGTCGGCGACAACAAGCAGGCGAGCATCGGGCAAATCGGTGCGCCGTGCAACGTCCCCCTCCTCCGCGCTCCACGCAGCGCCGCTGGATGCTGGCAACAACGCCAGCCGCGTAAGAATCGCGCCCGCGGGTGAGCGCAGCGCGGCGTCCAGCGTGGCAGCGTCGCTGGCGAAGACCAGCGCGCCTGGAGTCGCATCTTCGATGGCCGATACGCGAACGATCTCGCCCTCCGCATACGGTGCGCGCGGCGCAGCCGCGCCCACCAGTTCCGCAATCTCGGCGATGGTTGCCAATGGCCCTCCTTGTCTCAATCGACAGGCCTGCTTGCCGCTCCTGAAATTGCCCCTTCTAGAATGGCACACTTGCTACAGAAGCGGCTGGATCTCGGCTGTCCGCGAGTGCTCGGTAATGAATCAGGATGGGCACATCAGGCTGGGCAAGAAGTTTGGCAACTTCGCTGAACAGAGCGGCGCGCTCGTCCTCGCGGTGCGCTCGCAGCCGGGTGGCCACGCGATCCAGGTCGCGGTCGTTATAGCCCGGATGGCAGCACATCTCGTATGTGCCGCTGGGCGGAAGCGCGCGCAGAATCTCGCCCAGCGTGGTGGAATTCAACTCGCCTGTAGCGGAGATCGCAACCGTGCCATCGGTCGTTGCCACGCGCCCTGCACGTATCTGTGCATGGGCGTCGAAGCGCGAACGCCCGCGACCGATGAGCTTGATGGCGATGCGGCGTAGGCGGCTGCCCTGGCCCAGCGCGAGTGACCACTCCGGCTCGAACGGATTGCGCACTGCGCCAATGCCGCATCGTTCTGCTACCTGCAACAGCGGGCGCGCAATCGAGGGAAAAATATGCGCATGTTTGTGGGTGTCGAAGTGCGTGGCCCTCATTCCGGCTCGCTGTATCTTCTCGATCTGTGCATGGGCCTCGCGCGCAACATCGTCTGCGTCGATGCGTCCGAATAAAACCGCCTGCACAAAATCTACCAATGACGAACGAAAGTTTTTCCCGTCGCGACCAATCAGGCTGGGAATCGTACTGGGCGGCAGGACGGGCGTGCCATCGATCAACACAATATGGCAGCCGACGCCCAGCGTGGAATGCGCACGGGCAACCGCGACGGCGTCGTCGAAGGCACCCCCATTGGCCATCAGCGTGGTGGAGGAGAGGACACCAGCCGAATGCAATTCGCCAATGGCGCGGTTG